>NZ_JASCOZ010000055.1 GCF_029960115.1 Stenotrophomonas sp. PS02289 | reverse complement strand
GCCCTCGACACCGCCTGGGCCGGCCAACGGCCGGCGCTACCGTGCTCGCCTAACGCACGATTGGCTCTTCGCGACAAATCGAATTTGTCCGCGCCATACGCGTCAAACCGCACATTGGATGCCAAAACCGCGCACCAGATCACGCTTAATCGCCGCAAATCCGGCATTTCCGGTCCAATCCCGACACGCCCGCCTCGCGCCCGCCGTGTCGTAAAAAGCCAATCAAAACAAATCGCTTTGCGCACTGATGCCGCAACCGCATGGTGGGGCCGTGGAGCTCAAAACTCCCGCTAGGCGAAACTGTTGAAGGTCCCACGTCGGGAGGGTGGCTAATACAACACCCTCATGTGGGAATACGCCCGCCGTCTGCCTAGCGCGGTTTTGACCTCCCGACTTCCCCTCGCCTTTGCGGCGAGGGTGTTCCTTCCAGCCGGAGTCATCACATGCATCAGCAATTCGATCAGCCGCAGGAAGCAGTACCCAGCACCGTCCGTCCCAGCACGCGGCACTTCCCCAACGTCCACTCAGTTCCAACGGACCTGCAGGAACAGGAAGCGGCAACGCCTTCCATCTACCTGCGCGGCCACTGGTTGGCTCGCCTGGGCTTTGAACCCGGCGAACAGATCCGCGCCGACTGCACCCCGGGCGAAATCACCATCACACTCGCCACACCGTACCCAGACCCGGACGCCGCCATCGTGCGCTTCACTGAGGTAGGCCGCAGCTAAGCGCCCAGTTGCGACGGAACCAGAACGGCCGGCCCAAGGCCGGCCGAATCGGGATCCAACCGCGCACGTAAACCCGCTTCGGTAGGGTCGCACGCCAGTCGACCGCCGATATCAATCATCAGCGCGGCGAAGGCCAAGTTCCCACCGAGCCCACGCCAGCACTCGCGCGGACCTATCTTCAAACATCACACCTATACTGGACCTAGCATCGCCCCGTACCGCAATCCACCGGTGAATCATCAAAGGAAGATGAAGCATGCGAGCCAATGGAACACCCACATCAGGCGCGATCCTGCTGTCTCTTTCAATCGCCGCACTCTGCACTGCAGACACCGCGCTCTCGCAGGTACCCAACGCAGCAGGAAAGCCTGCCTCACAGATGGAAGCCTCCGAGCGGGAACAGGTTGAGAGGCTGCTAAACGCGAAACTGCAGCGCGCTGCGGATGGGCAGCCCAAGCTGCCAGGTCAGACGAACATCGTGATTGCGACCCACTTGTCCGTGAACGAGCGGACGTTACTCATCGACCTTGGTCGAGACGCCGTTCCCGACAAGTCGGGTGCCGCATCAGAGCGTCAGTGTCATGAGCTTTCCACCGAAGCAATATCGATCCTCAACGGAACCGTCAGCGTCAATGAGTTCAGCTGCACATACGACGGCAAAGACATCCACCACTACCACCCCGACCCTCCCACGATAAAGTAGCAGCGAGGTCTGACCGGTAGGGTCGCACGCCAGTCGACCACCGATAAGCATCATCAGCGCGGCGAAGGCCGAATTCCCACCGAGCCCACGCCCGCACTCGCGCGGACCCACCTTGAGGCATCACCCGCCAATACCGCAGGTCGGTGACTCGACGCCGAAAGACCCCAGTAAGCCGATACCCTATCGGCGACGGCGCTAGCAGCGCCCCGTGGTGCTCCCATTCTTCCAAAGGTTGGTTAGGTTCATGAGCATGACCAAGTTGACACTGTTGGTGTTGGGATCGATAGCGGCTGCAACAACTCACGCCGCAAGAGCCGACGCAGATCTTGTATCAAAGGTGTTCCACGACGGCGCTTACCTACCTCGTGTGTATGACGAGACGGACATCCTGCGTCGCTACGGCGAAGGAGAGAGCTCCGTTGATGACGTCGGTTTGATTCGCCGTAGATACTGGGATCCATCCACGGCCTTGGAGGTCGTGATCTCTTCCAATCCAGATATTGCAGCGACCGTGCGTACGGTCGACGAGATTCGCGTTTCTGCGATCGCAACAGGACCGCAATCGGTCAAGGAGACAGAGAGTCTGAAGGGCCTGAATCTCAAGGGTGTAGTGATCGGAGATCCTGAAGCCAAGGGAAAGGCTGCTGCGGAGGACTACGGCCAAACCCACAGCTCTCGCGAAAAGCTTGGCAGGTTGGATGTCGAGAGCGTATGCGGCTATGCCGACAGTGGTTCAAGCATATGCTTCTATTCTCGAGGCAAGCGGATTGTGGCGATGGCTGTCGGCTTCGGACCCTGAGGCCGCTTTGCTCCACTGAAAGCTCGCCTTCATAACAGGAGATTTCTTGCACTGCTTTTCGCCGGAGTAGACGGCTTATCACGGATGTCCGCTTTCACTCATAAGCTGCCATCTTTTCCTGCGTAGCGTTTTGGGCATCTGCGACGTACGAACCCATCTCCAGGAAGGTTGACCGTGGTCAGCTCCTTGCCGTCTTGGGAGAGCTTAAAGTGTTCCGTGGCGATCCACGTCTCGCCCTCTCCAGAGAGATGCAGGATCAGGGCTATCTCGTACCGCCCTTCTGATACAACTGCCTTGACCGGCCCATCACTCTCCCAATAGGTGATGTGATCCTTTGTGATCACGAGCCGCGAGTCGTTGTTGGCCGTTCCACAGTCTGCGAGCGACGCATTCCATTCTCCAACGAATCTGTCGGGCACGGCTGAGATGACTTCGGCGGAAGTGGCATGCGCCGAAACAAGGAGCAACGGAATTATGGCCAAGGAGCGCATACGCTTTCTCCGGTTCGCGGTGCGGACAAGCAATGTCCGCTTTGGGTCCGAAGCGGACGTTAACACCGGCCCGCGATCTTCGCTATCATCCAGGGGGACGAACATCTGCCGATGTAGATCCTGCATCCTTTGCCAGAGCCTGCGCCGCATAACCGCTTCGGCTCCGATCGCGCCGGCCGCTCTCCCTACATTCGGAAATCTACGTGAACTGGACTTCGACAAGGACAAGCTTCTACTATTGGATTGACGCTGCGCTTTCGCAAGCCATACCTGAGAACACCGAAGCATTTCACTTCAACCTGTATGAAGGTAGAGATTCGGTTCACGTGCAGTTGGTCGGCAACGAAACCTTTGATCCGGGCGATAGCCCAGGAACGTACTACTGGCCGGGTGCCGAAACTTTCTCAACGGGCGAGGCGATTTTCGAGGTTCCGTTCTCGGTTGCGGGAGACGATTGGCAGGCTTGGCTCAGTACGTTGACCCAGTGGATCGATGATTACATCGCGAACGGCTCCATGTCGTCGGTTCTGCGCAGTCGACAGGGCGTGGGGCTTGGGTTTGTGGACGGCGACATGTACGTCAGGTGGCGGCGCGACTGACGAGTACCGGTGGGTCATTACGTAGCCCCGCATCGGTAGGGTCGACGCCAGTTGACCGCCGATATCAATCATCAGCGCGGCGAAGGCCGAATGCTTCGTGGTCCGGTCGCAATTCGCGGGTACGGTTGATCTCAAATCAGAGGGCTACAAGCTGGCTCTCATGCACATCCGCCGCTTGACCATCTTCGTACTCAATCGTGTAGATGACTCCATCAGGGAAGTTCTCAAAGAATCTTCCCAAAGGACGATCGAGGAAGACCCCGATCACCCGCGCCTGGCTTCCAGGACGTAGGTGTTGTTCTGCGTCGTCGGAGACTCGAACTCTGTCGTCGTGGTTAAACATCGCCACTGCCAAATGACCTATTTGTCTTATTTGCTCTCAACATTGCGGACGTTCTGGTTGAGCATGTGCAGAACAATGCCTGGCAGATATCCCAAGAGCGTGGCAAGTAGAACCGCTGAACTGGTCCACTGCCAATTGGCCGTGAGGATCCCAATGATGGCGAGGGCCCCAAGCGGGGGGATGACCAAGTGCAGGTAGATGAAGAAGAGGGTGTAATTTCCCTTACCAACCTCTGATTCGATCCTTGTTCCGCAGTTGGCGCATCTCGTACGGATGGCGCGCTTCAGTGACTTTCGTACGGGAAACTTCTGCCCCGGTGAACCACACGTGGGACACGCTTTGGCGATCAAGGGCATATCCCTTCTCCAACTATTGGGGGGACGATGACAGGGAGTGATGCTGAACCAGTCTTCTGGCTACTTTAGCCGATCGCCGGCCATCGCCGCATGCGGCTCCATCGTGCTTGCAGTCCTGGTTGGCGCTTCCGCAGCGCCGTGAGAACTCGTATCCTGACATTGCACTTCTACCGAGTTTGCCCACCCAAATGGATGCTTCAGAGTTCGTCAGCAGCTGGAAGGAAGAGAGAGACGACCAGCTGGTTTCCATGTTCGCTGGTAGTGGAGCTACAGGACAACTGCTGCAAGGCATGCAACTGAGCGAAGAGCAAGTGAACCAGTTGTGGCACCTGCTCAATGTCGCGACGACCGATCTTCTCTACACCCTGCTGCTCGGGCTGGAGGGCTGCGCGGGAGTCGGTAACAGCTGGCAGCAGAGGTTCGTGGTTCACGATGAGGAAGGCAACCGCATTGAAGACATCGAAGGCGCTGCCTATGAGTGCTTTCAGGAAGTGGAGACTGATATTCCTGCGCTTCAGGCACGGGCTTTGGCTCGGTGGCGCGAGTCACGTGCCCAGTTTGTCATGCATGAAGTGCTGACGGTGACGAAAGTTGTGGACGGAATTGTGCGCTGCCCGCATTGCAGGAAGAGCTTCTCGCTGGCGTCCGCGCACTCGTGGGATGGGCGGACGCATCGGAGTTGCGGGAGGTTCTTGAGGATTGATGGTCTGGGTTACTCAACGGACTAAGCAGGTAGGAAGACCTCGCTGATGGGTTTGCGTCGCTGAGGCGCAGAGCCTTGGATCGTCGTTTGGTGCCTGCTTCGTTTGAGGTCATGCCTCAACCGATTGTTGAGTAGTTATCGGCGGTCGACTATCGTGCGACCCTACCTGGGTTCCCACGCTTGGAACAGCACCGCCGCCGACGGATTCTCCGTTGTTGGCAAGGGTCTGTGCATGCTTGTCGGAACTACAGCGCAACCAACTGGTTAACGATCTTCTCGCTGCGCGTCGCGTCCAGCGTGCCAGACTTGCCGGTGCCCTTGTCGCTCATCTGCCAAACCAGCATGACCAGGGTCCCCGGCAGGTGAACCTGGTAGTTGAAGTGAGTCTGCCCGTTCTCGTCCAGCTTCTGGTAGGCGACACCGCCGTTGTTACGAGTGACGGCGGGCACGTCGACGACGGTGTAGCCCGCTGAACCCATGGCGTCCATGTGGTCTGCGTTGGCGTTCGCGCTGCGGCTGAGTTCGATGGTGAAGGAGCGCTGGGTGACCGGGTCCCACCAGCCGCAGGAGAGCTTGGCATCCGGGTCCTTCGGGTCCATGCGGAGTTCTTCAGGAGCACGCACCAGCGGGTCCATGCCGGTGATGAGGTCACCGGCCACGGCGACTGCCTGGGTGCAGTCGCTGATCAGGAACGCCACCTGCGGCTCGGGGGTGGATTCTGCGTCATCGGCTGCTTCTTCCGTGGCAGTGGTATCTGCGCTGGCGTCGACCGGGGCCTGCGCTGCACCCCAGCCGGCAAGCAGGTACAGGGTCAGCAGGCTCAGTGCGAGGGTACGGGTGGACGACATTCCATTTCTCCACGTGGTGAGTAGGGGCCCTTTGGAAGGGCTTCGACGATTATAGACGTGCGTACTCCGCGTTGGATGCGAGCTTCGCTTCAGGTCATGCCGCAACCGCGTGTTGGGTTGCTATCGGCGGTCGACTGTCGTGCGACCCTACCAGAGCATTGCCGCGCATGCGTTTCCGTGCAGGTATTTCCGCGCGATCATTTCCGGTCTGGCGTGTGCTTCGCCGCGACGTCATGGGTCATGCGCAGTTTCTGGCTAGAACAGCGACCCCTGCGGTGAGTCTTCCATCGGTGGCAATGGCCGTACGAACTTGCCGCAGTCCAGCTTCGGCCAATGGCTATGCTGGCCGTCAAACCCCAAGCGCTTCCTCGCCAGCTTGAACCGGTTCGACAGCAGGTCCGCATACACCCCTTCGCCACGCATGCGCGTACCGAACTCACTGGTGTAATCCTTTCCACCACGCAGCTGTTGAATCGTGCTCATCACATGCGCGGCGCGATCCGGGTGATGCGTGTCCAGCCAGTCGCGGAACAACGGGGCCACTTCCATCGGCAGGCGCAGAAGCACGTAACCAGCACTGCTGGCACCTGCATCACGCGAGGCTTCCAGCACGGCTTCGAGTTCCGAGTCGTTGATCCAGGGGATCACTGGAGCCACCATCACGCCCACAGGAATTCCAGCATCGTGCAGGCGACGCATCGCGCGCAGTCGTGCGTGCGGCGCGGATGCTCGTGGCTCGAGTTTGGCCGAGAGATGCGGATCGAGCGAGGTCACCGAGAAGTGCACGCTCACCAGCTTCTGTTCTGCCAACGGTGCGAGCAGATCGATGTCGCGCTCCACCAGCGCGTTCTTGGTGATGAGCGAGAACGGGTGCTGGGTTTCCAGCATCACCTCAATCAGCTGCCGGGTGAGTTTGAGCTTGCGTTCGATCGGCTGGTAGGCGTCGGTGTTGATGCCCAGCGCAATCGGCTGCGGCACGTAACCGGGACGCGAGAGTTCCTTGCGTAATAACTGCGGTGCGTTGGTCTTGGCGAACAGCTTGGTTTCAAAGTCCAAGCCGGGGGAGAGGTTGAGGTAGGCGTGGCTGGGGCGGGCGAAACAGTACGAGCAGCCGTGTTCGCAGCCGCGGTACGGGTTTACCGATTGGCTGAAGCCGACGTCGGGGGATTTGTTGCGGCTGATGATGCTGCGCGCGGTTTCAGCGCGCACTTCCGTGCGCAGGCGCGGGGCGGCGAATTCTTCGCCTTCCTCGGTGTCCCAGCCGTCGTCCACGGCTTCGCTGGTGGTGACCTCGAAGCGGCCGGCCAGGTGGGTGGTGGAGCCTCGGCCCTTGATTGCGATTCCCATGGTTAGAGCCTAGCCGCGGGGTGTCTCGCGGTTTGAGATCGGGGCGTGGGATCGTTGTTGGCGGCGGGGGTTTGCATGGTTAGTAGTATTACTAACCACAGGGCGTTTTGGTAGTGAAAGTGTTGTGAATAGGGGGTTTGGGGCGATGTGTGGAGGATTGGCGCCCAGGGTTATCCACAGGTGGTCGCGGAGAGCAGCCGGGCAAGCCCGGCTCTACTGGGACATTTGGTAGGTCAGTTGTTACCGCGAGCGCGGCAAGGCACCGCGAAGCCAGGCAGGGCGCGTCATTACGGGGCGGTCGCCGTGTAGTGACGCGCCATGCGCGTCACCGGGGGTCACAGCAGGCGCAGGTACCCCTTTACCGTGGCATTGAGGCCGTCATACAGGGCTTCGCCGATCAAGGCGTGGCCGATGGAGACTTCCAGCACGTCTGGCACGGCCTGCAGAAAATCGCGCAGGTTCTCCTGGGAAAGATCATGACCGGCATTCACGCCCAGCCCGGCGGCCTGGGCGCGGCGGGCGGCATCGGCGAACAATGCCAGCTGCACGGTGGCATCGCCGGCGGCGTGCGCTTCGGCATACGGCCCGGTGTACAGCTCCACGCGGTCGGCGCCGAGGGCAGCGGCCTGGGCGAGGTCGGGGTTGCCGGCGTCCACGAACAGGCTGACACGGCAGCCGTACGACTTCAGCGCGGCGATCAGCGGGCGCAGCCGTTCGCCATCGCGGCCGAAATCAAAGCCGTGGTCGGAGGTCAGCTGGCCGTCGCCATCCGGCACCAGGGTGGCCTGGGCGGGGCGGGTCTGCTGGCACAGCGGCAGCAGACCGGGATAGCCCTCGCGCGGCGGCGCGAACGGGTTGCCTTCAATGTTGAATTCCACGCCGCGGGCGCGGGTCAGCGTACTCAAGGCGAACACGTCTTCGGCCCGGATGTGCCGGCGGTCCGGGCGCGGGTGCACGGTGATGCCATGTGCGCCGGCGTCCAGGCAGGCGGTGGCGGCCTGCACCACGTCCGGGTCGGTGCCGCCGCGCGAGTTGCGCAGGACGGCGATCTTGTTCACGTTGACGCTTAGGTAAGTCATGGGCTCGGAGGCAGGTCGTCCGGGCTGCGCTCGGCATCGCGGCGGGCCTGGGCCTGTTCGCGCAGCCGACGCAGTTCGGCGGGGTCGATGAAGGTGGTCATGTCACGCTGCCCGTCCCCAAACGTGGCCACGTAGCGGCCGCGGATCCAGGCCAGCAGGAACAGCAGGGCACCGCCCAGCCACAGCATCATCATGCCGGTGGAGGGGGTCTTCATGGCGAAGGCAAAACAGCCCAGCGAAAGCAGCAGAAACAACCAGTACATTGTCATTCTCCCCGTTGACCCGCGCAGTGTAGCGCCGGGGCGGGGCGGGGTTCCACGTGGCAGCGGTTACAGCAGCGGCGAGGCCAGCCGGGCGAACGCCTCGGGCACGCGATGCAGCCACAGCGAGCGCTTGCGCTCGTTCTGCACCGGGGTGGCGGCGGCGAACTCGGCGGCGAGGATGGTTTCCAGCGCGCTCACGGTGGGGGCGTCGGTGATCATCATCGACAGCTCGAAATTGAGCCGGAAACTGCGGTGGTCGAAGTTGGCGCTGCCGACAATGCAGACGTCGTCGTCGGCGATGAAAGCCTTGGTGTGCAGCATGCGGGGGCCGTATTCGTAGATCTTGACCCCAGCATTGAGCAGCTCGTCGAAGTACGAGCGCGCGGCCTGGGTGACGAACCAGGAGTCGCTCATCTTGGGCACCAGCAAACGCACATCCAGCCCGCCGAGCGCGGCGGAGGTAAGCGCCATGCGGGCGGCCTCGCCAGGCACGAAGTAGGGGGTCACCAGCCAGACCCGTTCCCTGGCTTCGTGGATGGCGGCGACCTGCAGTCGGTGGATGGCTTCCCAGGCAGAATCCGGGCCGGAGACCAGCACCTGGGTGGCGATGCTGCCGTCCTTGCGCTGCGCCATGTCGTTGGGCCACAGCCTGGCCATCTCGAGCTTCTGTGGTTCCTGCCCGGTGGCGTACATCCAGTCTTCGGCGAACACCAGTTGCAGGCTGCGCACGACGTGACCTTCCAGCCGCATGTGCAGATCGCGGTAGGCGTCGGGGCGCTGCGTCTCGTCTTCCTCGTCGGTGATGTTGATGCCACCGGTGAACGCGGTGCGCCCGTCGATCACTACCAGCTTGCGGTGGGTGCGCATGTTCAACCACGGGCGCTTGAAGGGCTTTAGCAGCTGGCGCGGATGGAACCAGGCGACTTCGCCGCCGGCTTCCAGCAAGGGTGCCAGGAATGATTTGCGGATGGACGAGGAACCCACCGCGTCCAGCAGCAAACGAACACGTACTCCATTGCGTGCGCGTTCGACCAAGGCATCACGCAGCGCAGTACCGGCATGATCTGGATTGAAGATGTAGTACTCCAGGTGCACGTGATCGCGCGCCTGGCCAATGGCTGCAATCAGTGCGGCATAGGTTGCCGCACCGTCCACCAGCCACTCCACTTCGGTCGCCGAGCTCGGCGCCAACCCTGTGGTGGACTGCGCAATCTTCACCAGCTCGGTGCAGTCCGCATCGGGCGGGCACACGCTGCTGTAATGCTCCATGCCAGACCGCGCACGACCACGACGCAGGCGCTGCCGCTTTACCTTCTGTGGGCCAAGCACGTAGTAAATGAGCAACCCGATGTAAGGCAGCGCAGCCAGCGAAAGAATCCAACTCAACGTTGCCACCGGCTCGCGCTTCTGCAGCATGATCCAGCCGATCAACCACAGCAGATACACCACATAGGCGGCGATCATCATCGGCCGCAGGTGTGGGATGGCGTCGAGCCAGTGCAGCCAATCGGCGAGGGCAGGGTAGGTGGCAAGCATGCGCGGATCATAGCCGGACATGGGTGTCCGGCGCCTGCACACCAAAAAAAACGCCCCTGTTTCCAGGGGCGTTTTCCAGTCGCGTCATGACTTGGGTCTTGCGTATTACTGCTGCTGGAACCCGATCTTCTTCATCTGCGCGTTCTTCGCGGCGGCCAGAATCTTGGCCATCACGTCGTACTCCGAGTCCGGGCTGGCGTCGATGCGCAGCTCAGGCTGGTTGGTCGGATCGCGCTGAACTTCCTGCTCCATGCGCTGCTGGAGTTCGCCCACTGCCACCGGGCTGTTGTTCCAGAACACCTGGTTGCTGGCGTCCACACGCAACTCGATCGGCGGCGGCGGCTCAACCGTCACCGGTGGTGGGTTGAGAACGCGCTGCGGCAGATCCACGGCGATCGGGTACGTCATGATCGGCGCGGTCACGATGAAGATGATCAGCAGCACCAGCATCACGTCCACGAGGGGCGTGACGTTGATGTCTGCCATGGGGCCCTTGCCACCACCAGAACTGAATGCCATGGCTTACTGCCCCTTCTCTTTGGTGGCCACGAAGCCAACGTCAAGCATGCCCTGTTCCTGCGCAACCTTGGTCAGCTCGTTGATGACACGCATCTTGGTGGTGCGGTCGCCACGCAGGTTGAGCGGGGGCTGGGGGGTCTGCTGGGCGGCGGTCGCCAAGCGGGACTCGAGCGTCCCCTTGTCGATTTCCTCGTCGTTCCAGTAGATCGAACCGTCTTCCTTGACTGCCAGGGTGATCGGGCCCTTGCGGTCTTCGGCGGCTTCCGGGTTCTGAACCAGGTTGGCCTCCGGCAGATCCACCTTGACCTTGTGGGACATCAGGGGCGCCGTGATGATGAAGATGATCAGCAGCACCAGCATGACGTCCACGAGGGGCGTCACGTTGATGTCGGCCATGGGGCCGCCGCTGTTTCCACTACTGAAAGCCATAACGGGCTCCGTCTAGATCGTGTTGACTACATTCTTCCCGGGTACAGCGCGTCGCAATTAGCGGACGCGCGAACCGGTGGCGAAGAAGTCGTGCAGGTCGTGAGCGAACGTATCGAACTTGCTGATCGTGGCGCTGTTGATCTTGCTGAAGAAGTTGAAGGCGAACACGGCCGGGATTGCGACGAACAGACCGATAGCGGTCATGATCAGCGCTTCACCCACCGGGCCGGCAACGGCGTCGATCGAGGCGGAACCGGTAGCACCGATCTTGATCAGCGCGCCGTAGATGCCCCACACGGTACCGAGCAGACCGACGAACGGAGCGGTTGCACCGACGGTGGCCAGCAGGGTCATGCCCGACTGCAGCTTGTTGCTTTCGCGGGTCACGGCCTGACGCAGGGCGCGGTCGACGAACTCCGAACGGCTCAGGTTTTCACCCAGGCCACCGGTGGCACCGCCTTCGGCGCGCTGGTGGTGGGCAGCTGCCTGGGCAGCGTCCAGAGCGATCTTGGAGAACGGCTCGGAAGCCGGCTGTTCTTCCATGGCGCGGATGGCGTCCTGCGCGTTCGGGGTATCCCAGAACTGGCTGACGACGCGGTCAGCAGCGCTCTTCAGGCGGGTAGCGCGGAAGATGTTGATGACGGTCCAGTACCAGGACATGGCCGACATGATCACCAGGGTCAGAAGCACGACCCAGGAGACGGCGAAGTCACCCGGCTTGGTGGTCATTTCGTGGATCAGATGCTCGAAGCCCATCTGCGACAGGGCATTGGACGGGTTGCCCCCGGCAGCAGCGGCGATGAAAAGTTCCTGCAGCATGACGCTTACCTTTGTTGTGTGTGGTGATGAATGGTGGTGCTAAAGAAGAGCTGGCAAGGCGGTGGCCGGCGGGCCACCGGCCACTGTCAGTTCAGCGCAAAGTTGACCGGTACGCGAACGCGACCTGCGACCTTCTTGCCGCCCGACTCCGCTGCGCGGAAGCTCCACTTGCGTGCGGCTTCCATCGCGGCGCGGTCGAGGTCACGGTTACGGCTGGACTTTTCGACCGTGACATTGGTGACGTTGCCATTGGCATCGACATCAATGATCAGGATGACTTCACCCTGGATACCTGCGCGGAATGCGGCCGGCGGGTAACGCGGGGGATTCATGTTCTTGGACGAGATGTCGACGCTGGCCTCGATCGAGCTCGGCGGCTGCGGCGGGGTCGGCGGCGACGGCGGCGTCACGATGTCGTTCGGACGCGGTTCCGGCACGTCTACCACAGGAGCCTGCGGCGGCGGCGGCACCGGCGACGGCTTCGGCGGCGACAGGTTCTTCACCGGCGGCGGCGGCGTTTCATCCGGCGGCGGCGGCGGCGGCGGCGGGGGCGGCGGCGGCGGAGCGTCCACCAGGGTCACCATCACGTTGCGCTCCTTCTCGGCAGCAGCCTTGGGGGCCACGGCGGGAATGAGCAGCATCATGAAAGCGGCGAGATGCAGTGCAATTACAAAAGCGATACCCACGATGCGCGGCCAGCTGAGGCCGGTGTCATCGCTTTGTTCGTACCTGTGAACGACAAGTTGTTCCGTCATGCGCCAAGAGCTCATTAGTGGGGCCGGGTACCTGGGGACAGGTAGCCCATGATCAGCGGTGCATGACACCGCAGGAACCTCCAAGCTTATACCAATCCTGAGCGCCTGCGCATTAACGCGACAGGCGTTCAGGCGTTATTCCTACTTACTTCAGGTTGATGATTTTCTTGGCATCGGCCTGGTTCTTCACACCCTTCGCCAGCGCCTGCTGGGCGGCCGCCTTGGCCTCCGAAGTGCGACCTTCAGCATGCAAAACGCGTGCCAGGTTCAAGTAGGTTTCACCGTCCTTGGAGAGCGGGGCGGCCTTCTGCCACGCTTCAATTGCCTTCTCCGTCTGCGCCGGCTCGGAGTAGTAGTACGCCTGGGCCAGGGCCAGCTGGGCCTGGTAGTCATCCTGCTTGAGGATGCCCTTGCTCATGCCATCGTTGATGACCTTGATGACGTCCTGTTCCTTGCCTTCGGTGTTGGCATAGATCGAGTAGAGCTGCTTGTACTCGCGCTCGTCGGTCAGCTTGCCGGAGGCGTACAGCTTGCCCATGACGTCGGCTGCCTTGCCCATCTGGTCGGCCTGCATGTACATGCTGGCCAGGTTCATCTGGGCCTTCTTGTCGTCCGGGGTGCGGGCGGCAATGGCTTCGGCTTCCTTCACCGCTTCACCGGACTGGCCGGCTTCGGAGTAGGCCGCCATCAGCAGCTGGTTCCAGTTGTCCTTCGGGGCGGGCGAGGCGGCGATGGCCTGCTTCAGCACCGGGATCGCTTCAGCGTAGCGCTCCAGCTGATACAGCGCCTGGCCCTTGATGATCAGTTCTTCCGGCTTGGCCGACTTGGTTTCGGCGAAGTACTGGTCCAGCGTGGCCAGGCCGGCAGCGGTCTGGTCTTCCTGGATCTGCAGCTGTGCCTTCATCAGCAGCGACTGGTAGTGGCCGTTGTTGTCCAGACCGTTGAACTGCAGCACCTGGTCGAGGTACTTGATGGCAGCGGCGCTGTCGTCGAGGTTGTAAGCAGCCTGCGAGGCCAGCTGGGCAGCCAGCGACTTGTCGTAGTTGTTGGCAGCGGAGTTGGCCAGGATCTCGTCAGCGGCGGCGCGCGTTTCCGGGAACTTCTGGTCGTTGTAGCTGTCAATCATCTTCTGAAGCTGCTTGCTCAGCTTCGGCGAAGACTTCAGGTTCGGTTCCTCGCGGGTCGCTTCCGGGAACATCACCTCGGCCTTGGCCGTCGACTGCTTGCTGCCACGGCGATCGGCATTGCTGCGGTCGGAGCTGCGGGACTGCGCCACGGCGTCGGTAATCATCACACCGCCCAGCGCGGTCGCGATGAGGACGGTAAGCACGGCTTGCTTGTGGTTGCTGAAGATCATCATTCACCTCGATCAAACCGCCGCGGCGGCATCAAAACGGACTGTCAGAAAAATCTGAGCCGCCAAACGTATCAGAAACTGGTGGCGTGAAAAACCGTTTCCGATGCTGCGGCACAGCATCCATTGGTCGAACTACCCACAGCGCGGTTTCCGGCCGGCGGCCTGGGCCTGCTGGAACACCCCGTTCAGGGTCGGTGCATCGCGTTGCAGCTCGCGGATGCGGTTGGCCGGGTCCGGGTGGGTCGACAGCCATTGCGGGGAGCGCGAGCCCCCGGCGGCCATCATGTTCTGCCACAGATTCACTGCCTGGGCGGGATCAAAACCCGCTTCAGCCATGAGCCGCTGGCCCACCACGTCGGCCTCGCTTTCCTGGGTGCGCGAGCCGGGCAGCAGGAACGCCGCCTGGGCCCCGGCACCGCCGAGCTGGTTGACCGTGCTGGCTGCGCCTTCGCCGTATGCGGCACCGGCCAGGGCACCGAGCACGGCCACGCCCGTCTGCGCGCCCATCTGGCGGGTCAGGCGTTCTTCGTGGTGACGCGCGATCACGTGGCCGATCTCATGCCCGATCACCGCCGCCAGCTGATCCTGGTTCTTGGCGACGCTGAGGATGCCGGTGTTTACCCCGACCTTGCCGCCGGGCAACGCAAAGGCATTGGGTTCGTTGTTGACGAACACCGCTGCCTCCCACCGTACACCACGGTACTGAGCGGGCAGCTGCGCGACGAGTGCGTTGACCACGCACTGCACGTAGGCGTTCTGCTTGCCGTCGGTGCTGAGCTTTTCCTTCTGCTTGGTTTCCGCGAAGGCCTGGGCGCCGAGCTGGTCCAGCTGGGCCTGGGAAACACCGCCCACCATCTGGCGGCGCCCGGTGGGCGAGGTGGTGGTGGCGCAGGCGCTTACCAGCAGGGTGGTGGCCAACCCCAGCAGCAACGGTTTCATGGCGGACGCTCCCGTGTTCATGTGCGCAGTGTTGCGCTGTTGGTCGTAAATTTTTGTCAAACCCGGCGGTTCAGTGCATGCCGAAGAACACCAGCGCCGCGAGCGCGATGGCGTTGTTCAGGGCGTGCGCCGCAATCGGGGCCCACAGGGTGCCGGTGCGCTGGTACAACCAGGCGAATGCGGCGCCCATGCCGCCGTACACCAGCCACAACTGGGCGATCTCGAGCGGGCCGTTGTCGCTGGTGCCGGGGACTTCGTGGATCAGCGCGAATGCCAGACTGCTCAGCAGCAGGCCCAGCCACGGCCGACCGGCCTGCCAGAGGCGTCCGAACAGGACACGGCGGAACAGCAGTTCCTCGTAGGCGGGGGCGAGCACGATCGCGAACAGCGCCAGAAACCACGGGAAGTGCGCCAGCGACTGTTCCATCAACGCCAGGTTGGTGGGCACCGGCTCGCTGCCGGCCAGCTTGGCCAGCCACGAAATCAGATTGCTGCCCACGACCACGCAGGCTGCCACCAGCAGGGTCCAGCCCCAGGTGGAGGGTTGCCGCGCGGCCTGCCAGGATTGCGCGCGTTCGGCAGGCGTGGCACTGCGGCGCAGAAAGTACACGATCAGCGCGGCACCGCCGGTGGCGAACAGTGCCATCAGAATCTGCGCGAGTGCCCCGGGTTGGCCGACCTGCTGCATGGCGGCGGCGGCGGCGTCCGGACCCTGATCACGAACCACTTCAACCGCGCGGTACATCCCCCACAGCACGCCGCTGATCATGCTCAGTCCCAGCAGGGTGGCAATGGCGATGCCCAGGTCGATGAAGAAGCCGGCCAGCGGCGAACCGGGCTTGCGCGGCGGAGTGTTGGGCGGCGGCGTACCCGGCAGCGAGGGCGGTAACGGAGGCGTCACTGACGCTGGCGGGGCAGTGGCAGACATCGAATTCCTGGCAGCAAAAGATGAGATCCGGTCGGTTGCGTCAGGCAACCGACCGGATTGGACCGATTGTGTCAGATATCCAGATTGGAGACCCGCAGGGCGTTGTCTTCGATGAAGTCGCGGCGCGGTTCGACCACGTCGCCCATCAGGGTGCTGAAGATCTGGTCAGCCGCGACCGCGTCTTCAATACGGACCTGCAGCAGGCGGCGGGTATCCGGATTCACCGTGGTGTCCCACAGCTGTTCCGGGTTCATTTCACCCAGGCCCTTGAAGCGCTGGATCTGGCGACCCTTCTTGGCTTCTTCCAGCAACCAGTCGCGTGCCTGCGCGAAGCTTTCCACTTCCGCCGACTTGGCACCGCGGCTGATCTTGGCACCGGCACGGACCAGGCCGTGCAGCAGCAGCGAGGACTGGTGCAGGGCGCGCAGTTCGCCGGTTTCAAAGGCGGCCAGCGGCAGGACCTGAATCAGTTCTTCGCCCATGTGGCGGCGGGTGACCAGCACCGCGGCCGGACGCTGGTCGTTCGGTTCCTGCAGTTCCAGGCTGAAGCGCGGCGAGCCCAGGCTGCCCTGGTTGAGGCGCTTGGCCAACGCGGCCAGACCCTCGTTGTCGCCGGCGTTGCGCAGGTGCTCCAGATCCATCGGCGTGAAGTCGACCAGCGCCTCGAGCAGCTGACGGTCATACCGGTGTGCATTGCGGTCGATGGCTTCCTGGGCCGAGGCGTAGCTCAGCAGCAGCTTTTCCAGGTTGATGCCTTCGATGGCGGGTTCGTTCTCAGCCGGAATCAGCCCGGCGTTTTCCACCGCGCTGCTGGCCAGGTAGGCGTCCAGCGCCGGATCGTCCTTCAGGTACAGCTCCTGCTTGCCCTGCTTGATCTTGTACAGCGGCGGCAGGCCGATGTAGACGTGGCCGCGCTCGATCAGCTCCGGCATCTGCCGGTAGAAGAAGGTCAGCAGCAGGGTGCGGATGTGAGCGCCGTCGACGTCGGCGTCGGTCATGATGATGATGCGGTGGTAACGCAGCTTGTCCGGGTTGTACTCATCGCGACCGATGCCGGTGCCCAGCGCGGTGATCAGCGTGCCGACTTGGTCGGACGCGAGCATGCGGTCGAAGCGGGCACGTTCCACATTGAGGATCTTGCCGCGCAGCGGCAGCACCGCCTGGTTCTTGCGGTTGCGGCCCTGCTTGGCCGAACCACCTGCGGAGTCACCCTCGACGATGAAGAGTTCGGACAGCGCCGGGTCTTTTTCCTGGCAGTCGGCGAGCTTGCCGGGCAGGCCGGCGATATCCAGCGCACCCTTGCGGCGGGTCAGGTCGCGTGCCTTGCGCGCCGCTTCGCGTGCGCGGGCAGCGTCGACGATCTTGCCGGCAATCGCCTTGGCTTCGTTCGGGTTTTCCTGGAGGAACTCTTCCAGGCGGGCGCCGAAGGCGTTTTCCACGGCCGGGCGAACGTCCGAGCTGACCAGCTTTTCCTTGGTCTGGCTGGAGAAGCTGGGATCGGGCACCTTCACCGACAGCACAGCGATCATGCCTTCGCGCATGTCATCGCCGGTCAGGTTGATCTTGGCCTGCTTGGCGATGCCGTTCTGTTCGATGTAGTTGTTCAGCACGCGGGTGAGCGCGCCACGGAAGCCGGCGAGGTGGGTACCGCCGTCCTTCTGCGGAATGTTGTTGGTGAAGCAGTACATCGTCTCCTGGTAGGAGTCGGTCCACTGCAGCGCCACTTCCACGGTGATGCCGTTGTGCTCGCCAGTGACCGAAATGACATTCGGGTGCAGCGGGGTCTTCAGCTGGGCCAGATGCTCCACGAAGCTGCGGATGCCGCCTTCGTAGTGGAAGTCATCGCGACGGCCTTCGCCGCGCTCATCCTGCAGAACGATCTTGACCCCGGAGTTGAGGAACGAGAGTTCGCGCAGGCGACGGGCCAGGATGTCGTAGTGGAATTCGGTGTTGCCGTGGAACGCGACCACCGACGGCCAGAAGCGCAGGGTGGTACCGCGCTTGCTGCTGGCATCAACCTGCGCCAGCGGGCTGACCGCGGCACCGTTGCTGTATTCCTGGTGGTAGTGGAAGCCGCCCTGGAAGATGTCCAGGGTCAGCTTTTCCGACAGCGCGTTGACCACGCTGACACCTACGCCGTGCAGACCGCCGGAGACCTTGTAGCTGTTGTCGTCGAACTTGCCGCCGGCGTGCAGCACGGTCATGACCACTTCGGCAGCGGAGACTTCGCGGCCGAGCTTGGTGCTCATCTGCGCGTGCTTGCCGGTGGGGATACCGCGGCCGTTGTCGGACACAGAAACCGAACCGTCGGCATGGATGGTGACCGCAACGTGGTCGGCGTGGCCGGCGAGGGCTTCGTCGATGGAGTTGTCGACCACCTCGAACACCATGTGGTGCAGACCGGTGCCGTCATGCACGTCACCGATGTACATGCCGGGACGCTTGCGCACCGCTTCCAGGCCTTCCAGGGCGGTGATGCTGTTGGCGTCGTAATTGCCGTTGTTTGCCGGGGTGTTCTGTTCGTCAGTCATTGCGCTTGCCGTAGGCTCCGCAGGTCGGGCACCGCCAGGGCGGGGCTCCGAGGAATAAGGGATTGCAGGGGGAAATTATACCAGCCGGGCAGGGTGGCCCCCGCTGGCACTATGGCACAGCGGCGGGACCTGGGTTGAGTTGCCCATGTTCCACGTGGAACCGAGTGATGTGGGTTGCATCGGCCAGCGCTGCCGGGGTCTCTGTGGCAGTGATGAAGATCTGCGCGGGTCCGCTGCCCAGGCGCTGCAGTACCCGGGCCTGATGGGTGCGGTCGAGCTCCGAGGCCAGGTCGTCCAGGGCAATCACCGGCCATTCGCCACGCTGCTCGGCATAGTCCTCCGCCTGTGCCAGCAGACAGGTCAGCGCGGTGAGCTTGGCCTGCCCACGCGAAAGGGCATCGCGGCCCGGAATCTCCGCAAAACCAACGCTCCAGTCGGCCCGGTGTGGACCCACCGAGGTGTAGCCCTGCTGGCGGTCACGCTCCCGCGCCAGCAACAAGGCATCGGCCAGCGATACTTCATGCTTGCGCCAGCCGGGGCTCAGGGTCAGGGTCTGGATCTGCAGGTTTGGAGCCAGATCCCGTGCGAGTTCCACGGTGCGGTCCTGCAGCCGTTCCAGGTAATGCTGGCGTCGGGCGGTAAGCGGCTCGCCGGCTTCGGCAAGCTCCCTATCCCAGGCATCCAGCGCCTGTGGATGTCCACCCTGTTTGAGCAGCGCGTTGCGTTGCTTCAAAGCCCTGGAGTAACGGCGCCAGAGGGAAAGGAAGTCAGGTTCCACGTGGAACAACCCCCAATCCAGGAACCGGCGCCGGGGTTCGCCCCCGCCACTGACCAGCGCGTGGCTGCCCGGCTCGAAGGTCACTACGGCCAGCGCAGCGCACAGGTTGCCGAGTTGGGCGACGTCCTCCCCGTCCAAGCGTCCTTTCCAGTCCTGCCCGGTGTGATGCAGGCCGGCCTTGCGCCGCGTGGGCTGCTCGGCACCGGCGCGGCGTTCGTCCCATTCCACAAACACATCAACCGCGTCCTGCCCCTGTCGCACCAGGCCGTCCCGCACACGACCACGGAAGCTGCGGCCATAGGCCATCAGGTGCAATGCCTCCAGCACGCTGGTCTTGCCGGCACCGTTATCACCGGTAATCAGATTGATACCCGGCTGGGGCGCCAGTTCCACGTGGTCGAAGCGGCGGACGTTGTGCAGGGAAAGCCGGCGGATGTACATGCGGGAAGAGCAGGGGATCAGTCGACCAGCTTACTGCATCCCACATTCCCCGTACTGACGCGCCACGCGCGTCTGGTTCTGCGGCATCCCACATTCCCCGTAGAGCCACGCCCTGCGTGGCTGTCCCTGCAACCGCACCGTGGAGTCCCAAAAATTGGGCGCGAATTCTTTGAAATCTGACGCGTGCCCAGGGTCTCTGCCCTGCAGATTTCAAAGAATCTGCGCCTTTCCCGGACGGCTCGAACCCCAGTTGAATCCGGACCTCAAACCGACCTCTTCAGGCGGGCGCCGGTTGTCCACAGCGAGCCTGTATGAGCTCTTTGCAAGCCGGGGGCAGGCTGTGGATAAAAAAGCGACTTTTCGAGGCTGGAAAACATATCCACAGCTTCACCCCCACCCCCAGGGGCCTTTTTACAGGGGGTTTCAGGGGTGTAATCTCTTTTAAATTCAAACAGATAATCTACTTTTCAACCAAATCTGGCTCTACCATCACCACATAGCTTTAGATTTATATACAGATTTAAAGCTTGGGACGGGCAATAGGACGACCGTCTCGGTTGTACAAATCGTCACCGTGGGAGCTGGGCGCCTGAAGAGTAGACGCGCGTGAAGTGCCACGCCGTGCTCCACGTGGAACATGCAAAAAGAAACCCGGCGCTTGGCCGGGTTTCTGATTCCGCTTGGTTCCACGTGGAACCTGGCATGACGCAGGTCAGAGACGCAGCGGCATCACCACGTGACGCGACTTCTCGCTGCTGGCTTCACGCACCAGCGCCGAGGAGTTCGAATCGCGGAGCTGGATCACCACGTGCTCATCGCGCAGGGCAGACAGGGCGTCCAGCAGGTAGTTCACGTTGAAGCCAATGGCCAGATCGCTGACCGTGGTATCGGCTTCGATCTCTTCCTGGGCTTCTTCCTGCTCGGGGTTGTGCGCGCTGATCTTCAGGTTACCCGGCGACACTTCCACGCGGATACCGCGGTACTTCTCGTTCGACAGAATCGCAGCGCGCTGCAGCGAGGCACGCAGGGCTTCGCGGTCCACCTTCACTTCGCGGTCGGCGCCAATCGGAATCACCGCCTCGTAATCCGGGAAGCGGCCGTCGATCAGCTTGGAGGTGAAGGTCACATCGTCGCGCTTCACGCGCACGTGGCTGCGGCCCACTTCCAGCTCGATCTCGCGCTCGCCGCTTTCCAGCAGGCGCTGCAGCTCGGTCACGCCCTTGCGCGGCACGATGATCTGGCGCTTGGCGCCGCTGGCCTTCTCCAGGTCGGTTTCACACAGTGCCAGGCGGTGGCCGTCAGTGGCCACGGTGCGCAGGGCATCACCACGCAGGTCGAACAGCAGACCGTTGAGGTAGTAGCGCACGTCCTGCTGGGCCATGGCGAACGCAGTGCGCTCGATCAGCTCCTTCAGGGTCGCTTCGCCGATCGCCACGCGCTCGGTGGCTTCCACTTCGTCAACCGACGGGAAGTCGTTGGCGGGCAGGGTGGCCAGGGTGAAGCGACTGCGGCCGGCCTGCACGGTGATCTTGTCACCGCTCTGCGAGACGGTGATCCGGCTGCCGTCGGGCAGGGCGCGGATGATCTCGAAGAGCTTGCGTGCCGGAATGGTGGTTTCGCCGTCTTCGGCGTCTTCAACCGCGATCCGCGACACCATCTCCACTTCCAGGTCGGTGCCGGTCAGCGAAAGCTGACCCTTGTTCACCTGTACCAGGAAGTTGGCCAGAACCGGCAGGGTCTGGCGGCGTTCGACCACGTTGACGACTTGTGCCAACGGCTTGAGAAAGGCTTCGCGCTGCAGTGTGAAACGCATGTGGTTCCGTGCCCCTATGCTTTAAAAAATGTGGAATAAATCAAAAGCTTGGTGGTGCTGGTAGAGCCAGATTTGCTGGAAAACACAGTTAAGTCTTTGTAATTCAAGGCTTTTTAGACCTCGAAACCCTCTGTATTACCAGCCCCCAAGGGGTGGGGAATGCTGTGGATAACTTTACGACGAAAATTCCCCGCGTTTTTATCCACACCCTTTCCCGCGCTTGCTACCGGATTCTGCACCGTTTTATGCGATGACGCGAAGGTCGCGCTCCTGCATCATTCGCTCAACTTCCGGATCAGCTTGTCCCAGTCCTCACGCAGCTTGCCGTCGGTCTCCATCAGCGTGCGGATCTGCCGGCAGGCATGCAGCACGGTGGTGTGGTCACGGCCGGCAAAGGCATCGCCGATCTCGGGCAGGCTGTGCTCGGTCAGCTCCTTGGTCAGGGCCATGGCGACCTGGCGGGGACGGGCCAGCGATCGGGTCCGACGCTTGGACAGCAGGTCTTTGATCTGCAGCCCGTAGTAGTCGGCCACGGTCTTCTGGATGTTGGGAATGCTGATCGCCTGCTGCTGGGCACGCAGCAGGTCGCGCAGGGTTTCCTGGGCGAAGTCAGTGGTGATCGCGCGGCCGGTGAAATTGGCGCGGGCGGTCAGGGTATTGAGCGCACCTTCGAGGTCGCGCACGTTGGAGCGCATCTTCTTGGCAATCAGAAACGCCACATCGTCCGGAATCTCAGCACCGCGTTCGCGGGCCTTGGCCAGCACGATCGCGGCGCGGGTTTCAAAGTCCGGCGGCTCGATCGCCACCGACAGGCCCCACGCCAGGCGCGACTTCAGCCGCGCTTCCAGCCCTTCCACTTCACGCGGGTAGCGGTCACAGGTCAGGATGATCTGTTGCTTGCCGTCGAACAATGCGTTGAAGGTGTGGAAGAACTCTTCCTGGGTGCGGTCTTTGCCGGCAAAGAACTGGATGTCGTCGATCAGCAGCGCGTCCACCTGCTGGAACTGGCGCTTGAACTGGTCCATGGTCTTTTCCTGCAGCGCCCGGATCATGGCGCTGAAGAACTGCTCCGAACGCAGGTACAGCACCTTGGCGCCCGGGTTGGCCTGACGCATGGCATTGCCGGCGGCGAACATCAGGTGGGTCTTGCCCAGGCCGGTGCCCCCGTACAGCAGCAGCGGATTGTGCGCGCGGTCGCCCGGCTTCTGCGCCGCCTGGAAGGCGGCGGCCAGACCCAGCTGGTTGCTGCGGCCTTCGACGAAGTTGGCAAAGGTGTAGTGCGAATCGAGATTGCCGGCAAACGGCACCATCGGCTCGACCGCCACCGTGGCGGCGGGCGTCGCAACCGGCGCAATCTGCGCCTCGACGGCGCGCGGACGCGAGCCGATTTCAAGAAATACCTCGCGGAAACCGGCGAAATGCATCAGCAATTCGCGGATCCGGGCCAGGTACAGCTCGCGGACCTGGTCCACGATGAAGGCATTGGGCGCATACAGCACCAGGCTGTCGGCGCGCAGATCAGCCTGCAGCGGCTTCAACCAGGTGTGAACGTCCTCCGGCGGAAACTCCGCTTCAAGACGTTCGAGACAGTGAGACCAGGCATCCATCGGCAATTTTCGTCTGGGGCCAGTGGATGGGCGCACGAAGCCGCCGCGCCACAGGCCGGAAGGGGAAGAAATGGATGGCGCAGACTACCACCGACGCGGGGGTCCGGGAATGCTTGTCCCACACTTATTCACAAAAACATCCACAGCTATTGCACAGGCCAGTGAAATCCCGTAGTGACATGGACTTGACGGCACCCCAATCAGGTCTATAGAATTTCCGGTTCTTTCCGTCCCCTTCTTACAGAGGCCCAGCATGGCCACCAAGCGCACTTTCCAACCCAGCAACCTCAAGCGTAAGCGCGACCATGGCTTCCGTGCCCGTATGAAGACCGCTGACGGCCGCAAGATCCTGTCGCGTCGCCGCGCCAAGGGCCGCAAAGTCCTGAGCGCTTGATTGCAATGCCGCACTCCGCGGCAGACGCAATCCTGACTGTGAGCAGTTCCGACCCGCGCAAGCGATTTCCTCGCTCTGCGCGGGTTCGTACGCGTGCCGAATATACAACGGTTTTCAACGGCGCCCGCCGTGTGTCCGATCCCCTCATGACCATCCACTGGTGCCAAGGCGACAAGCCGGCCCGGTTGGGTCTGGCGGTGTCGCGCAAAGTCGACCCCCATGCCGTGGGTCGCAACCGGATCAAGCGTGTGTTGCGCGATGCCACACGCCACCTGCGACCGTGCATGAAATCCGGCGATTTCGTCGTGGTGGCGCGCAGCGCCGCCCGTACTGCCAACAACGCTACCCTTCGCCAGGCCTTTGAACGCCTGTTGCGCCGCCTTGGCGCATTGCCGATGCCGGGCGCGGACGGCACAATGCCGCCGCCCGGGGGCGTTGCCCCTTCCTTGTCCGAACCGGCACCCGATGCCGGTCCAGCAGAGCCTGCACGCTGATGAACCAGACCCGCGTTTTCCTGATTGTTGCCTGGCTGATGGTGGCCGTTCTGCTGTGGATCGAGTGGGGGCGCGACAAGGCACCGCCGGCTCCGACCACCCCGGTTGCCACCCAGACCCAGGGCACCGTGCCGGGTCCGGCGGGCAGCGTGCCCAGCGCCAACGTGCCGCAGGCCCCGGGCAGTGCCCCGGCGGCAACCGCGACCGCCCAGGCCTCGGCCGGCGCCCCGCGCGTCACCGTCACCACCGACGTGCTGCGTCTGGTGCTGGACGGCGGCAACGTGCTGGATGCCGAGCTGCTGCAGTTCCCGCAGACCAAGGACGAAGGCAGCCCGCCGGTCCGCCTGCTGACCGAAGAGCCGACCCACCCGTACCGCGCCATCAGCGGCTGGACCAGCCAGGACAAGAGCATGCCGGTGCCGGAAGCCAATGGTTTCCGCCTGGTCGGTGATGCCAAGGACTTCGTGCTGGCCAAGGGCCAGAACGAGCTGCAGATTCCCTTCATCTGGGAAGGCCCGAACGGCGTCACCATCCGCCGCACCTTCACCGTCAGCCGCAATGAGTACGCGGTCAACGTGAAGGACGAAGTGATCAACGCCGGTACCACCCCGTGGAACGGCTACGTGTTCCGTACCCTGGACCGCACGCCGACCATCCTGTCGCGCAGCATGACCAACCCGGACTCGTTCAGCTTCAACGGTGCGACCTGGTACGACAACGAGAAGAAGTACCAGCGTCGCGCGTTCAAGGACTACATGGACGACGGCGCGGTGAACCAGCAGGTCACCGGTGGCTGGATCGCCATGCTGCAGCACCACTTCTTCACCGCGTGGATTCCGCAGGCCGACCAGGCCGCAAACTACGCGCTGTCCCAGCATGACGGTCGCGACCAGATCCAGGCCACCGGCCCGGCCTTCACCGTGGCCCCGGGCCAGCAGGTGAGCACCGAAGCGCGTCTGTGGGTCGGCCCGAAACTGGTCAACCAGATCGCCAAGGAAGACGTGCCGGGCCTGGACCGCGTGGTCGACTACAGCCGCTTCTCGCTGATGGCGGTGATCGGCCAGGGCCTGTTCTGGGTCTTGAACCAGGTCCACAAGGTCGTCAACAACTGGGGCTGGGCGATTGTCGGCCTGGTGGTGCTGCTGAAGCTGGTGCTGTACCCGCTGTCGGCCGTGCAGTACAAGAGCGGTGCCAAGATGCGTCGCTTCCAGCCGCGCATCCAGCAGCTGAAGGAACGCTACGGCGATGATCGCCAGAAGTTCCAGACCGCGATGATGGAGCTGTACAAGAAAGAGAAGATCAATCCGATGGGCGGCTGCTTGCCGATCCTCATCCAGATGCCGATCTTCTTCGCCCTGTACTGGGTGCTGGTGGAGTCGGTGGAACTGCGTCAGGCCCCGTGGCTGGGCTGGATCCAGGATCTGACCGCGCGCGACCCGTACTTCATCCTGCCGATCATCAACATGGTGGTGATGTGGGCCACGCAGAAGCTGACCCCGGCGCCGGGCATGGACCCGATGCAGGCCAAGATGATGCAGATGATGCCGCTGATCTTCGGCGTCATGATGGCCTTCATGCCGTCCGGCCTGGTTCTGTACTGGGTGGTCAACGGCGGCCTGGGCCTGCTGCAGCAGTGGTGGATGACCAAGCGCCACGGCAGCGACCCGGTGCCGGCCCCCGCCGCCCCGGCCTCGAAGAAGAAGTAACCGGGACACGTAGAGCCGGGCTTGCCCGGCTCCTCTGGATCCCTACGGATCCCCCAGCCGGGCAAGCC
>NZ_JASCOZ010000054.1 GCF_029960115.1 Stenotrophomonas sp. PS02289 | reverse complement strand
CGACCGCAGCGGGCTCGCCCCGCCGCCCCCCAAGTAAGCAGCGGGTTGCGCTCGATCGCAACCGACCTCTCCGGTAGCGCCGGCCGTTGGCCGGCCCTCGGTCCTCCAAGGAATCCCGATGACGCTGAAGCAATGGACGATGCTGGCTGCCTTGTTCCTGCCCGTTGGCGCGAATGCCCAGGAGGCCGTGCCGGCCCCCTCGCCAGACGCCCCCACCCAGGCCAGCAGCGCGCCCGCAGGCGATGCACAGGCCAGCAACAACTACAGCTTCGTGCGCTACCGTGCCGACTACGTGGTCCGGCCCGATGCCGGCAACGTGCAGACGGAAGCGTACGAAATCCTGCTCAAGACCAAAGCGGCGGTCGAGCAGTTCAGCCAGGTGAGGCTGAGCTACAGCGAGAAAATGGAGACGCTGGAGGTGCTGTCGGCGTACACGATCACCGCCGATGGGCAGCGCCGCGACGTACCGGCCGACCGCATCTACACGCAGGAAAGCTATTCCAGTGCGGCTGCGGCGATGTATGCCGACCGCAAGGTGCGGGTGGTGGTGTTTCCGAACCTGGCCCCGGGTACCCGGCTGGTCTACCAGACCCGGCGCACCCAGACCCAGCCTTACTTCCCGGGCTACTTCGGGCTGTGGGAAACCTTCAGCGTGTTCAACCAGTACGACGATGCACGGGTGACCCTGACTGCGCCCGCCAGCCTGCCGATGTTCGTGGAGCAGCGCGGCGTGCAGGGCAGCATCCGGCCGAAGCGGCGTGGCGATCTGGCCCAGTGGGAATGGCGCTACCAGCGTGCTACGCCGATGCCGGTGCAGAACTGGACGGCGGCGGCCTGGGAATTCAGTCCGACCATCATGGCCAGCACCTATGGCGACTGGGCCCAGTTGGCCCGCGCGTACCAGGCCAAGGCCGGTGTCGCCGCGCAGGTCACGCCGGGTATCCAGTCGCTCGCCGACGAGATCACCCGCGGTATCAGCGACCGCCGTGCGCAGGCCGACGCCCTGTATCGCTGGGTGACACAGAACATCCGCTACGTGGCGGTGTACCTGGGCAACGGTGGATTGGAGCCGAACCCGGCGCAGAGCATCCTCGACAGTCACTATGGCGACTGCAAGGATCATGTGGTGATCCTGGAGGCGCTGCTGGCCGCGCGCGGCATCGCCAGCACGCCGGTGCTCATTGGTGCAGGCGGCGGCCCGACGCTGCCGGCCATTCCCATGCTGGGGCGCTTCAATCACGCCATCACCTACGTGCCGGAGTTTGATCTGTACCTGGATTCAACCAGTGCCTATGCCCGTTTCGGCCAGTTGCCCGAGGGCGACCTGGGCGTGCCGGTGCTGCACACCGCGACCGCCACCCTGGCGCGCACGCCGGCCAATGACGGGACCCGCAATGGCAGTGGCTTCGAGGTCAGCTTCCGCTTCGATGCGGATGGCAACCTGCAGGGGCAGACGCTGCAGGAGCCACGCGAGGTGAACGAGATCGCGATGCGCGCCGCGTTCGCGCGGCTGAACGCACAGAATCGCGAGCGGGTGGAGGAGTCGATCATGGCATCCTCGGGGTTTGACGGCAGCGGGGCGCTGACCCTGCTGGGTGACCCGCAGGACCTCGTCCGTCCGTTCAACTATCGTTATGACTTCCATGCGCGCGACTACGTGGATTTCAGCGTGGTGGGCGGCATGCCGCTGCCTGACGCACCGGGCGGCGAGTCCTTCCGTGACCTGTATGGCAGCACCTCGGCCGAGCGCAATGCGACGCCGTTCTACTGCAACGACAACCTGCGCGAAGAGCGCTACCGGCTGCAGTTCCCGGCCAACGTGCCGATTGTGGCGATGCCGCGCGACATTGATTTCCGTAACGCCGCCGGTGAGTACCAGCTGCGCTGGAGCCGCGAGGGTCAGGACCTCGTGGCCGAGCACCGGTTGCACCAGCGTGCCGTACGGGGGGCGCAGTCGCTGTGCCAGCCCGAGGACTACCCCGCATTCCGTGCGCTGTACCAGCAGGTTCGACGCGGTTTTCGCGGGCAGGTGCTGTACGGTGACCTGCGCAGCGTGCAGGCGGACCTATAATTCGTCAGCCGCGCCTCGCATCGCCCATTCAGCTTAGCCCGGGCACACTGTTTCCATCCCAACTTCGTTACCGGATACCCGCATGCAGACCTCCTTCCGCCGCCACATTGTCGCCGCCACCCTGGTCTTCGCCAGCGCGCTGTCGGCCAGCGCCTGGGCTGGCGGACGCGACGAGCTCAACCGCTTCACCCAAGGGCTGAAGGGGCTGGACGGGCAGTTCAGCCAGCAGGTGTTCGACAAGAACGGCCGTGTCAAGGAAAGCACCAGTGGACGCGTGGCGCTGTCCGCTCCGCGCCTGTTCCGCTGGGAGTACCAGAAGCCGCACGTGCAGCTGATCGTGGCCGACGGCAAGACCGTGTGGGTGTACGAGCCGGACCTGGAGCAGGCGACCAAGCGCCCGCAGGGTGCGGAGGAGCAGAACAGCCCGCTGACGGCGCTGATCAATCCGGCGCTGCTGGACAAGCAGTACGACGTCAGTGAGGAAGCCGCGCCGCGTGATGGCCTGCAGTGGCTGTCGCTGAGTCCCAAGCGTGAAACCGAAACCGCCTTCCAGTACGCCGCGCTCGGCTTTGATGGCCAGGGGCTGGCACGGATGGAAGTGCTCGACGCGGTGGGGCAGCGTACGGTGATCAAGTTCACGGGCTGGAAGCGCAACCCCGGCTTCGCGGCCGGCACCTTCAACTTCACCCCGCCCAAGGGCACCGACGTCATCGGCGATTGAGTGGCCAGAAACCGAACGACATTCAATGGTCCTGATCTGCTGAGCGTGGATCGGGACCATCTGCGTCCGCTGGCCGAGCGGATGCGCCCGCAGTCCCTGGACGAAATGGTCGGGCAGAAGCGTCTGCTGGCCCCCGGAAGCGCGCTGCGGCGCGCGGTTGAATCCGGGCACGTGCATTCGATGATCCTGTGGGGACCGCCAGGCTGCGGCAAAACCACGTTGTCGCTGCTGCTCGCCCATTACGCCGACGCCGAGTTCCGTGCGATCTCGGCGGTGCTGTCGGGCCTGCCCGAGGTCCGACAGGTGCTCGCCGAAGCCGCGCAGCGGTTTGCCGAAGGCCGCCGCACGGTGTTGTTCGTCGACGAGGTACACCGTTTCAACAAGGCCCAGCAGGATGCGTTCCTGCCGCATATCGAGCGCGGCACCATCGTGTTCGTGGGTGCCACCACGGAAAATCCTTCCTTCGAACTGAACTCGGCGCTGCTGTCGCGGTGCCGCGTACACGTGCTGGAGGCAGTTTCGCCGGCCGATGTGGTCGAGGCGCTGGAACGGGCGCTGCAGGACCCCGAGCGCGGACTGGGTGCGGAGCCGGTACAGGTCAGCGCCGAAGCGCTGCTGGAGATTGCCACCGCTGCCGACGGCGATGTGCGTCGGGCGTTGACCCTGCTGGAGATCGCGGCGGAGCTGGCCGGTGGCGACAACGGTGTGATCACGCCGGAGATGCTGCAGCAGGTGCTGGCCGACCGGACCCGTCGCTTCGACAAGGGCGGCGAGCAGTTCTACGACCAGATCTCGGCCCTGCACAAGTCCGTGCGCAGTTCCAACCCCGATGCCGCGCTGTATTGGCTGACCCGCATGCTGGATGGCGGTTGCGACCCGTCGTATCTGGCGCGGCGGCTGACCCGGATGGCGATCGAGGACATCGGCCTGGCCGACCCGCGTGCGCAGAGCATGGCGCTGGAGGCGTGGGACATCTACGAACGCCTCGGCAGCCCGGAGGGGGAACTGGCGTTTGCACAGCTGGTGCTGTACCTGGCCAGCACCGCCAAATCCAATGCCGGCTATGCCGCGTTCAACCTGGCCAAGGCCGAGGTGCGCGAGACCGGCACCCAGGAAGTACCCCTGCATCTGCGCAACGCGCCGACCCGGCTGATGAAGGAGCTGGGCTATGGGAAGACCTATCAGTACGACCATGATGCCGAGGGCGGCATCGCGCTGGACCAGACCGGATTCCCTGACGCCATGGGCGAACGCGTGTATTACCAACCCGTGCCGCGCGGACTCGAGATCAAGCTGAAGGAAAAACTCGACCGCCTGCGCGCGGAGCGGGCGCAGGCCCGCGCGGACAAGGGCAACGCATGAGCCTGCTGCCGGGCACATGGTGGCAGCAGCTCGGCCTGGTCATGCTGGGCGGGGCACTGGGCGCGTCGCTGCGCTTCATCATCGGCGATGCGCTGCTGCGCCAGTTCGGCACCGGATTCCCTTGGGGAACCCTGACCGTGAATCTGATCGGCGCCTTCGCGGTCGGCTATGTCATGGTCTGGCTGCAGACCCGGGGCGCGGCCGCACCTTACTGGCGCGCCTTCATCATCGTCGGCATCATCGGTGGGCTGACCACCTTCTCGTCGATGATGCTCGAAGCGGTGCTGCTGGTCCGTAACGGACATGGCTGGACGATGCCGGTGTACCTGGGCGTCAGCCTGGTAGCGGGCTTCGCGCTGGTCTGGGCCGGCGCGCGGTTGGCCGAATCCAGCGCCTGACGTGGTATCTTTCGCGCCCCCGTTTTTCCTCCCGATCCGTCATGCGTGATGAAGATGACCCCGGCACCCTGGAGCTGATGCTGCCGCGCAAGCGCGGTCGGCCGCCCACGTTCGGATACGCCATGACAGACGCCCAGCGCGCCGCCCGCTACCGCGCGCGCAGGGCAGGGCAGGCCGGTCATGCCGACGTGCGCACCTGCAGCGACATGGTGCTGCTGGACAAGATCCGGGCCTCGATCACGGCCAAGGATCCCGAACTGACGGGGTTTCTGGTGCATGTACTGTGGCAGCGCTACCCGCTCCAGCTGAAGTAGGGCAGCCGCGCGTCAGCAGGGCCAGCGCAGGGCGCAGGTAGCCCAGCAGGCGCTCCACTTCCAGCCAGTCGGCGGGTTCGTCCAGATCCAGTTCGTGCAGGTCCGAGGCAATCCCGGCCAATGAGGGCTGGCCCACCATGCGCAGGACGCCGGCGAGGCGATGGGCATGATGGCGAAGGCGTTTGTCGTCGTGCGCGCGCAGTGCGTCCTTGATGATCTCGTGTTCCTCTGCCACGGCACGCAGGTAATGCAGCCACATGGGGTCGTCGTTCGGTGCCGATGGCATTCCGGCCCCGGCCGGGTCGGTCCGGCGCACGCCGATCACCGCCAGCAGCTCCTGGGTATCGAGGGGTTTGCATAGCACGCCGTCCATGCCGCAATCGCGGCAGCGCTGTACGTGCGCGGGTCCATCATTGGCCGAAAGCGCGATCAGGACAGCGGGCTGGCGCTGCAGCTGCTGTTCCTGCCGGCGCAGCAGCCGGGCCAGGTCATAGCCGCTGATATCCCCCATGACGCAGTCCAGCACGACCAGCCCACAGGGCTCGTTGGCCTGGCTGCGCAACGCGCTGGCACCGTCCGCGCAGGTGCTGACCGAGGCCCCCAGCGCCGCCAGTTGTCGGCCGACCACGGTCCGATTGAGGGCGTGGTCTTCAATCAACAGCAGCGAGCGACCGGCCAGCGGCTGGTCCGCTGGCCCCGCGTCGGTACCTTCGACGGCCACCGGCAGGCGGATCTCGAAGGTGCTGCCCTTATCGGGCGCGCTGTACAGGCGCAGCTCGCCGCCCAGCGCCTTCACCAGGTCCGTGCAGATGGACAGCCCCAGTCCGGAACCGCCCACCCGGCGGATATCCGGGTCATGCGCCTGCGCAAAGGGCTGGAACACGGTTTCATGCTGATCTTCGGCGATGCCGATGCCGGTGTCGTGCACCGCGAGCAACAGGGTCGCGCTCTCGGGCTCCAGCTGGAGTTCCAGCAGGATTTCGATGCGGCCATGGTCGGTGAACTTCAGCGCGTTGCCGAGCAGGTTGTTCAGGACCTGGCGAAGCGCGTCCCCATCCAGCCACATCCGTGGCAGCGGGTCGGTCAGCTGGTGCAGGACCAGGGTCAGGCCTTTGTCCTCGGCGGAAGGGCGCAGGCTGGCGGTGCTCTCCAGCGCCAATTGCCGCATGTCCTGCCAGGTGGGGCGCGGCTGGTACTCACCCGCGGCCAGGCGCGAGTAGTCCAGTGCATGCCCCAGCAGCTGGCGCAGACCGGTCCCGGCCACCCGGGCAGCATTCACCAGTTGCTGCTGGCCCTGGTCCAGTCCGGAACGATGCAACAGGTCCACCGACGTGACCAGGGCCTGCGCGGCGTTACGGACTTCGTGGCTCATCATGGCGATGAAGTGGGCCTGCTGGCGTTCATTGCGGCGCGCGGCGCGCTGGGTGTGGCGCAGCCACAGGCCGGTGGCGAGCAGCAGCAAAACGGTCAGCCCCATGGTCGCCATCTCCCAGCGGAAGTGCTGCGACAGGACGGCCAGCGAGGGGCCGCTGAAATAGGTCGCCCGGGTCCAGCGCTGCATGAGCAGGGCATGCTCCTGCGGGCTGATCGAGCGCATCGCCTGGTGGATCTGCTCCAGCACCGCGCGGTCCTGCTGGCGAACCACCAGGTGCAGGCTGACGGGAAGGTTGGCCGGCGCGCCGTGCAACAACAGGCTGTCGGCATGGTCGCGGCGCACGATCGGTCGCATGGCGACATCGAGTTCGAGCGCGACGTCGGCCACGCCGGTTTCCACCGCCGCCAGGGCCTCGCGCAGGGTCGGCAGCGCCACGACCTGCAGGTGCGGATGGTAAGTGGCGAGCCATTCCGCATACCGGCTGCCCTCGATCACCGCGACGCGGCGCAGGTGATCCAGCTCAGGGGGATTGGGCAGGGTGTGGCGGGTCGCCAGCAGCGCCTGGCCACGGTAGTAGGCCGGTGACGCCACCAGAGTGTTGCAGGGTGCACCGTCGAGCGTGCCGAGCAGCAGGATCAGATCGGCTTGACCGTCGCACAGGGCCCGCAGTGCAGCGCGACTGGATTCCACGCGTTGCTCGCGGAAGGTCATCCCGGTCTGCTCACTGACCAGCTCGGCATAGCCGCTGACCAGATTGGCGTCCCGCGCAGCACGGGTTTCCGGGGTCAGCAGGCGGTATTGCGAGGGATCTGCCGCGACCCGGATCAGCCGGGGGGCGTCGGCAACGGCAGCCTGCGAGGCGAGCAGCCCGATCAGCGTCAATGACAGCGCGGCGGCGCATGTTCCTGGACGAGCGCTCACAACACCGCCAACTGGTGACGGAGGGTGAACAGGTCGCGGTCGGTCCGCAGCCCCAGTTTGCGGAATGCTGCGTGCTTCTGGGTGCTGATGGTCTTGATGCTGCGATTGCGGATACGTGCGATCTCGGTGACCGTCATGCCGCTCAGGCACAGCTGCAGGACTTCTCGCTCGCTGGGCGTAAGCCGAAGCTCGGCGTGTTCGTCACGGTAGCCTTCGGGCAGGTGGATGTGCCCGGCGGCGACGCGACTGACCGCGCGCGCCAGCTCATCCAGGGACTGGCTCTTGGAGACCACACCCGCCGCACCGGCGGCGATGGTGTTGGAGATCATCACGTGATGCACATTCGCCGAGAACATCAACAGCCGGACGCGTGGAAACCGCCTGCGCAACATGCGCAGCAGTTCCATGCCCTGCAGGTCGCCTTCGGCCAACGCATAGTCGATGACGGCCACGTCCACATGGCAGCGCGTCAACGTGTTGATCAGGGCGCTGCTGCGCGCATGGTTGCCGACAACCTCCAGCCGGTTGTGATTCGAGAGATGCACGCAGCTGCCGTGACGGACCACGTCGTGGTCATCCAGCAGTGCGATCTTGAGTACGGACGGAGCATGGCTTCCGTGCATGGAACCTGGATGGCGTTTGGACAAGGGAGACACGCAATCGTGGGATTTGCGCCATTCTTACTGCTTCAACGCCCCGCGACGATCTTCTGACACAAGATTAGGATGATTCCTATAAGCCCAACGGGAACTCCGTCAGCCTCGCGTCGACCGGCATCGTAGTCGGAAGATCAGCACGTCGCCTCTGTCCGTGACGCCATTTGCGCGCTCAGCGTTTCTCGCGATCCAGCAAACGCATGAACTGGGCAGCGAGGTCGAGGATGATCGGTTCGGCAGTGGGCCGATGCAGCAGGGCAATCTCGAAACCATCCATCGGCGGCAGCCCTTGGCGTGCACCGAGTACGCGGTGTTCGCGTGTCACGGCGCGTGCCGGCAACAGGCTGATCCCCATGCCATCTGCAACCGCCCCCTGGATCCCACTCAGACTGGAGCTGGTGAAGCTGATCCGCCACCGCCGATCAAGCGTCTCCATTGCCGCAATTAGCTCATCGCGATACAGACCGCGCGGAGGAAACGTCACCAGCGGGACCGGATCCTCCTGCAGGCGTGGCGTGCGTGCACTGTCGATCCATCGCATCGGTTCCGGCCAGCACGCCACTGCGGGTCGGCTGCCACGGCGCTGCTTGACCAGCACCAGGTCGAGCTGACCGTGGTCGAAGGCCTGGGCGAGATCGCGGCTCAGACCGCTGGTGACCTCGAGTTTCACGTGCGGATGCCGGCGGGTGAAACGGCCGAGCAGGGTGCTGGTGCGACGGCTGACAAAATCCTCCGGCACGCCCAGGCGAACCGTGACCGCCACCGTCGCACCGGCCAGCGCCTCGCGCATCTGGTCATTGAGCGCCAACATCTGGCGCGCGATCCCGAGCAGAGCGTGCCCAGCATCGGTGGGATGGACGTCGCGATTGGCACGGATCAGCAGCGGGCGTCCGGCCATGTCTTCAAGCCGCCGGATCTGCTGGCTGACCGTGCTCTGGGTGGAATGCAGGCGCGCTGCGGCGGTAGTAAAACTGCCGCAGTCGGCGACCATCACCATCGTGCGCAGCAACTCCATGTCGAACAGGGTGCGGCGCGAGGGACTGCGGTCGGTCATGGCTTCCTCCGGGTCACCGGCCGGGCGGGCGGTCCAGCATACGCCGCGCCGCGCAGCAGACGCGCACTGGTCTGCTGCAGATGCTGTCGCAGCTCGGGTGGGTCGAGTACCTCGAACTCCACCTCCAGCATGATCAGCCATATTTCCAGCAGGCCCGGCGTGTACTCGGCACAGCGCAGCACGCACGTGTCCGCGTCGCGCCCCTCAAGGACGCCAAGCGTGGCCGGCACGCGCTGGCGCATGGCGGCCAGCGGCGCGTGCAGCACCACCCGCGCCTCCACCGCGTGACTGGGCAGCGCCAGGATCTGTTTGACGTAGCTGCCCAGATCACCGTCGCCGGGTGCTGGGCGGGGGCGGAAGTGCACCCCTTGTTGCGGCGCGCCGGTGATGCGGTCGATGCGGAAGGTGCGCCAGTCCTCGCGCGCCGTATCCCACGCGACCAGGTACCAGCGACGCTCGGCGTGGACCACGCCCTGCGGCTCGACCTGGCGGTGGCTGGGTACGCCATTGCGGTCGGCATAGTCGAAACGCAGCTGCAACTGGTCGCGACATGCCCCGGCCAGCACACCGAGCAGGCCGGCATCCACGACCGGTCCACCCGGATGCGTCGGCACGATCGCGGTGCGCAGCGCATCCAGGCGCCGCCGCAGTCGTGGCGGCATGACCTGCTCGAGTTTGACCAGCGCAGTGATGGCGGTCTGTTCGATGCCGCTGATCGTGCCGGTCACCGCGGTGCGCAGGGCGAGTGCTGCGGCCAGTGCTTCCTCGTCATCCAGCATCAGCGGCGGCAGCGCGCGGCCTGCACGAAACGCATAGCCGCCGGCCACGCCGCTGCTGGCCTGGATCGGGTAGCCCAGCTCACGCAGGCGGTCGATGTCCCTGCGCAGCGTGCGGGCGTGCACGCCCATCTCCGCAGCAAGCGCCGCGCCGGACCAGTGCCGTCGCGATTGCAACAGTGAAAGCAGTCGGAGCAGGCGGGAGGAGGTGCTCAGCATGGGCGCAGGATCGCGGCTATCGAGGACAGTAACTGTCCGCAATGGTCGCTAGCCTGTGCTCACGGTGCAAGCCCCGGCGGCCGCACCCCTCTTTCTCCACCCAAAGGAATGCATATGTCTGTGGTCTTCTATTGGCATCCGATGTCCAGCGCCACGCCGATTGCCTGCGCCCTGGCCGAACTGGCGGTACCGCACGATCGCGTGCGCATCGACATCCGCAACGGCGAGCAGCGCACGCCGGAGTATCTGGCGATCAATCCCAACGGCAAGGTGCCGTGCCTGGTGGTGGACGGCACGCCGATCTTCGAAGCCCTGGCCATTCATCTGTGGCTCGGTGCCCGCTTCGGTGTTGCGCAGGGGTTGTGGCCGGCCGAAGGCACGCCCGAGCGCCTGCAGGCCATGTCCTGGAGCGCATGGGCGTACGTGACGTATGGCCCGGCGATCAACCGTCTGCGCCTGGCCAGCACCGAGGGCGAGCTGTTCAGCGCGGCGCATGCCGATGCCGCCCGCGCCCTGCTGCAGGAACTGCTCGACATTCTGGAGCAGCGTCTCAGCGCGCAGGACTGGATGGTGGGCGAGGCCTACTCGCTGGTCGACCTGCTGGTCGCCCAGGTCGTCGGCTATGGGGTCTACGTGGGCGCACAGGTCAGCGGACACCCGGCGGTGGCGCGGTGGCTGGGCCAGGTGATGGCGCGACCGGCGATGCAGGGCGAGGCGTAATACGCATTCGATAAATGAATGGCGGACATTTCAAAATTTAACTGGTGAATACATTCCCCTGCGCCGTAAGGTGCAGGGGTCCTTCACCTGTTACCTGCCATGAACGCTTCCGTCGTCCTGTTTTCCCTTCTGCTGGCGGTGTCGCCGGCCGTCTCCGCTGCCGAACAGGCCGACCTGATCATCCGCAATGCCACGGTGGTTGATGTTGAAAAACAGACCACGCGTGCCCACCAGGCCGTGGTGGTTCGCGGCGATGCGATCGTGGCGGTGGGGGACGATGCCGCCATCGCCAAGGGATGGAAGGCCGGACGTCGCATCGACGGCAACGGGCGCTACCTGATTCCGGGTCTGTGGGACATGCACGTGCACTTTGGTGGCGGTCCCGAGCTGGTGGAGGAGAACAAGGCCCTGTTGCCGCTGTACATCGCCCACGGCATCACCACGATTCGTGACTGCTCCGGCGACCTGCCCGGGCAGGTGCTGGCGTGGCGCCACGAGATTGCCGAAGGCACGCTGGAAGGTCCCCGGTTATATACCTCGGGCGCGAAGATCGAGGGGATCAAGCCGGTCTGGAAGGGCACGATCGAGGTGGGCAACCAGGACGATCTGGCGGCCGCCTTCACCCGGCTGCGCAAGGACCGGGTGGATTTCGTGAAGATCACCGACAGCACCTTGACCCCGGCGCTGTTCCTGGACGCGGTGCGCGGTGCGCGCAGCAACGGATTGCGTGCTTCGGGGCATATCCCGATGGCGTTGACCGTGCAACAGGCCGTGGATGCGGGCATCAGTTCCATCGAGCACCTGGACTACGCCTACAAGGCAGGCGTCAAAGACGAAGCGGCGATTGCCGCCGACTTTGCGGCAGGGCGGATCAACCGCGCGCAGGCCAATGAGCGCCTGGATGCGGGCTTCGACCGCGATACCGCGCTGGCGGCCTACCGCGGATTCGCGGCCAAAGGCGTGTATGTGACCCCAACGCTCAACGGCGGACGGATCCTGGACTTCCTCGACCAGGACGACCACGCCGACGATCCCTACCTGCAGTACATCGGTCCGAAGCTGCAGGCGACCTACGCCTGGCGTGTTGAACGCGCCGCGAAAGCGACGCCCGAGCAGATCCAGGCTCGGCACCAGCAGTATCACCAGGTGGCGGCGGTGCTGCCTTTGCTGCAGCAGGCGGGGGTGACCGTCATGGCCGGCACCGACGCGGGCTTCCTCAACTCGTTCAACTACCCCGGCATTGGCCTGCATGACGAACTGAGCCTGTTCGTGAAAGAAGGGCTGACCCCGGCGCAGGCGCTGTCGGCCGCCACCCGTGCCGGTCCGGCCTGGTTTGGCGTGCTGGACCGTTTTGGCAGCGTGAGTGAGGGCAAGTCGGCCGACCTGGTGCTGCTGGACGCCAATCCCCTGGAAGACATCAGTGCGACCCGTCAGATCGCGACGGTGGTGATGCGCGGACATGTCTACGACCGCAAGGCGCTGGATGCGCTGCTCGCGCAGACGCGCGACAAGGTGGCGGCCTGGCGGAACGCTGCACCATGACCTTTGGATAGTGATACCCATTCGCATTTGGGATACACTGCCGGGATCGTGATCGGACGGGCATTGCATGGCGGGCCTGCGCCGTTCGCGGCCTTTTCGCAACGGATGTCCCCACGTGCCCAGCTCCTTTCCAGCCCCGCTGTCCGTCGTCCGGCGCGCCGGCTTCGTCCTTTTCGCGATGTGTGCGGTGGGCATGAGCACAGCGCATGCGCAGCAGCGCAACCCGCTGCAGAAGATCGGCGAGACGGTGCTGGACCAGCCGGCGCAGTCGTATCGCTTCGAGCGTTTCGTGATCGACAGCCCCGACCACTCGCGACGCTGGCGGGTCAACGTGGGGGTGCCGGTCAACACGCACAAGGCACCGTCGCCGGTGCTGTACATGCTGGACGGCAATGCGGCCGCTATGGTGCTGGATCAGTCCATGCTCGCGGAACTGGCCGCCAGCGCCGCGCCGGTGCTGGTGTTCGTCGGTTACGACAATGACCTGCGGGTGGATTCCGCCGCCCGTTCCCAGGACTACACCGCGTGGATCGACGTGGCCGACGACGAAAGCGGCAAGACCGTCTCCAGTGGCGGTGGTGCCTTCGTGTTTCTGGACACGATTGAACGGCAGATCAAGCCCGAGGTGGAAAAGCGCGCGCGGATCGATCCGCAGCAGCAATCCCTGTGGGGGCACTCGCTGGGCGGCCTGTTCGTGCTCAGCACGCTGTACACGCGCCCGGCCGCGTTCCAGCACTACATCGCCGCCAGTCCTTCGTTGTGGTGGAGCCAGGGCGCGCCGCAACGTGATCTGGAAAAGCAGTTCATCGACAACCGTCGTGGCCAGCCGGCGCAGTTGACGGTCATGCTGGGCGGCGACGAGCGCAGCGGCAACCGCGGCGTGCGCGACATGAACAATCCCCGTGTGGTCGCGCACCTGCGCCGCATCGGGGGGGCCACGCCAGACGCGGCCTGGCAGTTGAGCCAGCGGCTGGCCGATGTGCCGGGTCTGCAGGTGGACTATCGCGAGTTTCCCGGGCTGGGCCACGGCCCGATGCTGCCTGCCTCGCTGAAGGCCACGCTGGGCGTGCTGTACGGCATTGCCGACCGCAGTGCCGCGCCGGCATCGGATGATGCTGCGGCCGACTGATCCCTTTCCCTTACCCAGGTAGTGCGTGGCCCGGTGCCACCGCCGCGATGACGCGGCCATGCCAAGGCAACCCATGTGATACCGCGCTGCAAGGCGCGTCCCCAACAGAAGGAGTCTGACATGTCCCGATTCACCGTTCTCACCCGCACCGCGCTGGCCGTGGCGCTGGCCGTGGCCAGCAGCAGCGCGCTGGCCGAACCGGTGTTCGACGCACCGGCCAATGGTTTCCGCGGTCAGGTCAGTGCACGCAATGAAAACGTGGTGCCCGGCAGCGAAGCGCAGATCACCGGCCGCCAGTTCGTTCCTGGCCAGCAGATCACGCTGCTGCGTGGCGACACCGTGCTCAACGCCACGCCGGTGCTGGTCGACGCACAGGGCAACTTCAAGGCCACCGTCACCGTGCCGGCAGACGCCGTTCCGGGCCAGCATCCGGTGGTGGTGCGTGCCAGCCAGCCGGCAGCGGCGACGGTCGCCACGCTGCGGGTCTCGCCGAAGCTACCGCTGAGCGGCGAGAAGTCCTTCAACCTGGCCTCGGGCAAGCTGGTGCAGGGCCTGTACCAGAGCGCGTACAGCCCGTCTGCCAACGCCGTGTACGTGACCTCTGCGGTGGGCCGTCCGCCGGTTACCCAGTCGCAGTTGCTGAAGGTCGACCCGAAGTCGCTGAAGGTGGTCAAGGCGATCACCCCCGCGCTGGTGCCGGATGCCAAGGGCGGCAGCGTCTACGCCGTGTACGGCGTGGGCGTGGACGACGCCAACGGCAACGTGTGGGTCAGCAACACCCGCCAGGACACGGTGGCCGTGTATCGCCAGTCCGACCTGGGCCTGGTGCACCAGTTCCCGGTGGGCACGGTTCCGCACGCACGCGACGTGGTGATCGATGCGCAGCGCGGCAAGGTGTTCGCGTCGGCCACGGGTGAAGATCACCTGTCGGTATTCGACGCGAAGACGCTCAAGCCGCTGGAATCGATCACCCTGGCCTCGGGCGTGGACGACGGCAAGTTCGTTCCGATGAGCCTGACCCTGGATGCCGCCGCCGGCAAGCTCTACACCGTCAGCATGGGCACCCCGGAAGCGGCGGTCATCGATGTCGCCAGCGGCCAGGTCGACAAGGTGATCGACCTCGGCAACGCGGTCAGCGCGTCCGGTGTGGCCGTGGATGGAAAGAACAACCGCCTGTATGTGGCCTCGCAGGGCAGCGACAACCTGCTGATCGTGGACATCGCCAGCGGCAAGGTGCTGCACGATGTCGCGGTGGGTGCGGGCGCGTTGAACGTGGCCTTTGAGCCGGTGTCCGGGCTGGCCTATGTGACCAATCGAGGTGCCGGCACCGTGACCGTGGTCGACGGCAATGGTCAGGTGGTCGGCAATCTGGATGGCGGCACCTTCCCCAACCATGTCAGTGAAGACGGCAAGGGCAATGTGTTCGCGGTGAACAAGTCGCGCGGGGCTGAAGACCCCAAGGGCGACCGCGTCACCCGCATCAGCAAGCGCCGTTGAGTTGAACCCGCGTACGGGGTGAGTGCCCCGTACGCATTTCTGGAGAATTGTGATGCGTATTTCGATCCACCCGCGTCAATCACTGCTGGTGTTGGCACTGGCAGCGTCGCTGAGCGCCTGCGGTGACAAGCCGACGACAGCCGATGCCGCGCAGACTGCATCGGATACGCCGCCGGCCACCGCGGCCGCCGACGCCGTGCCGTCCACCTGGCAGCGCGTGGCGGGTACCGATGTGCCCAGCGTCCAGGGCCTGACCCCGGTGTTGCCGGTGACGGTCAGTTCGGATGACGGCGCGTCCGTCACGGTCAGTGACACGAGCAAGATCGTCGCCGGTGGTGACGATGTCATCGCGGTGATCGAGGCGCTGGGCATGGGCAGCCAGGTGTACGCAGCACCGTTGCGTTCGGCGACCGAAGCCGGGCGCAACGCGCCGAAGCAGTTCCTGTTCAACCGCACCACCGGCGTGGAGGGCGTGCTGAGCCTGGAAGGCTCGCTGTTCCTGGGCAACAGTCTGCGCCGGCACACCGAGTTGGCGAAGAAGCTGCGCGGCGCGGGTGAGGCCGCTGTGGTGATCGACGACCTGCAACCGGCTCCGGACAAGGTACGCAAGGTGGCAGCGGCACTGGGCGCTGCGGAGGCCGGGCAGGCGCTGGCCAGCCAGGTCCAGGCACAACTGGATGAAGCGGCGGCGGTGGCCAAGGCCAGCCCACGCCACCCGCGGGTGATCCACCTTTCCGCAACGGGGGCAGGGGGTGCACCGACGGTGGCCGGGGGCGACAGTGCTTCGGGCAAGCTGATCGAACTGGCCGGCGGGGTCAACATCGGCACCGAGGCCGGCGTGCAGAACTACTCGGCGCTGAGCAATGAAGGCGTGGTGGCGGCGGCACCGGAGGTGATTCTGGTGACCGAGAACGACCTGCAGCTGTTTGGCGGCGAAGCCGGACTTTGGAAGGCGTATCCGACTCTGAAGCAGACCCCGGCGGGGGCGGCGAACCGCGTGTGGGTGATGCCGGATGTGCAGTTGAAGGCCACCAGTGTCGGCTCGGGCAGTGGCGCGCTGGCGCTGGCCAAGGCCTTGGCGGCGATGCCGTCGCCGTGATGTCGCGCGGTACCCGACGTTCGGCCGGTGGCTGGGTGCTGCTGACCATGGCGCTGGCGCTGCTGGGGGCGATCCTGGCGTCGTTCGCGGTCGGGCCGCTGCGGCTGCCGCCGCTGGAGGTGGTGCAGGCGATCGGGGTGAAGCTGGGCTGGGTCGACGCGGCCCAGGTCAGCACGCGTGACCTGGCGGTGGTGTGGAACCTGCGCATACCGCGCGCCCTGCTCGGCGCGCTGGTGGGGGCGTCGTTGGCGATGGCCGGTGCCAGCCTGCAGGGCCTGTTCGGCAATCCGCTGGCCGACCCGGGGATCGTCGGGGTGACCCAGGGGGCCGCGTTGGGGGCGGTGGCGGCGATCGTGCTGGGCGCGGGGAGCGTGGGGGGCTGGATCCTGCCATTGGCGGCGTTCGCGGGTGGGGCCGCGGCGATCAGCCTGACGTACGTGCTGGCACGACCGGGCCGCAACAGTGGCACGGCAACGCTGCTGCTGGTGGGCATTGCAATGGCGGCGTTCTGCTCGGCGGCGATCGGGTTTCTGACCTACATCGCCAGCGAGAGCGAACTGCAGTCGCTGGTGTTCTGGCAGATGGGGTCGCTGGCGCAGGCAGACTGGTCCGACGTAGCGGCGGCAACGCCGGTGTTCGTGCTGGGCACGCTGGCGCTGCTGCGCCTGGCGACGCCGCTGGACATGCTGGCGCTGGGGGAGCGCCAGGCCCAACACCTGGGCCTGGATGTGCAGCGCACGCGCCTGAAGCTGATCGCGTTCAGTGCGCTCCTGGTGGGAGCCGCGGTGGCGTTTGCCGGATCGATCGGCTTCGTCGGTCTGGTGGTGCCGCACGTGGTGCGCATGCTGGTGGGTCCCGGTCATCGCTGGCTGCTGCCGGTATCCGCAGTGACGGGGGCGCTGCTGATCGTGGTGGCGGACACGGCCGCGCGCACGCTGGATCCGCCGGCGGAGATTCCGCTGGGCCTGTTCTCGGCGGCGTTGGGTGCGCCGTTCTTCCTGTGGCTGGTGCTGCACCAGCGCAGGAGTGGTGCGGTATGAGTACGCCGTTTCTGCATCTGCAGGGCGTGGGTGTTCGTTACGGCGAGCGCGCGATCCTGCACGACATCTCGCTGGGTTTCGCGCCAGGCACGTTGACCGCGCTGGTGGGGCCGAACGGCGCGGGCAAGTCGACCTTGCTGGCGGTGGCGGCAGGGGATGTGGCCGCCGATGCGGGCCAGGTGGTGCTGCACGACCAGCCCATCGGGCACTGGAAGGCGAAGGCGCTGGCGCGCGAGCGCGCGGTGATGCCGCAGGATCATGCGGTACGTTTTGCGTTCACGGTAGACGAGGTGGTGGCGATGGGGCGGTTGCCACACGCGCCCGATCCCGCATGTGATGCGGCGCTGATCGAATCGGCCTTGGACAAGGCGGAAATGCACGGCCTGCGGACGCGCGAGGTGCGCACGCTCTCGGGCGGCGAGGCGGCCCGGGCAACGTTCGCGCGGGTGCTGACCCAGGACACGCCGCTGCTGCTGCTGGACGAGCCGACGGCGGCCCTGGACCTGCGGCACCAGGAGCGCACCCTGCGCGCGGTGCGCGAGCTGGCCAACGCGGGTGCGTGCGTGATCGTGGTCGTGCACGATCTGAATCTGGCCGCGGGTTACGCTGATCGCATCGTGCTGCTGGAGCAGGGCAGGGTTGCCGCAGACGGCACGCCGGACGAAGTGCTCACGCGCGAGCACATCGAGCGGGTCTACCACCAGCCGGTGCTGGTGTTGCGCCATCCACAGCGTAATGTGCCGCTGGTGGTGGTGGCGGACGCTTGATTGCGGGCGTTGCGCGAACTGCTCGGATTGCGTGATTTCCGTTGCGCCGGGCTCTGCCCGGCTGCTGTTGGTTTTTGGCGAACAGCCCTCGGTTTACGGCATCCCTAGCTTGGCAGATGGGGACGGGCGTTCCGGGGGACGGCGTGAATCCATCCATGGAGCCTCGGTCGCCGCATCCATGCGGCTCACGCCCCCTCCAGCCCATCCCCATCTGCCATCGACAGTGTGTCGGTGGCCATTGGCAAACGCCAAATCAAAGGCGTCTTCGTTCCGGGGTCATGCGTTAACGGACGTTGGGAATTTCACGGCCGTCGTCTGTCGACCGACGCTACCAGTCCCATGCAATCCGAAAAATGCTGCGATGGCGGATAAAGCGCCATCCACGGACCCAGAACGCCATCCGCGGCCCTTGGTAGAGTCGACCGTTGGTCGACTGCAGTGAAGCCTCCAACATTCGGTAACGCATGACCGCAGATCGACAACGCCGTTGATCTGGCAATTCCCGATGGCCACCGACCCAGTATCGTGGCGGGTCGGGGTGGGCTGGAGGGGGCGTGAGCCGCATGGATGCGGCGATCGAGCCTACAAGGACGTACTTGCGGCGTCCCCCGGAACGCCCATCCCGATCCGCCAAGCCAGACGATCAATGACCACCGGCTGTTCGCACAGAATCCAACAGCAGCCGGGCAGAGCCCGGCTCTACGTAATGCATGCAATTACCAACCGAACGTCGCCGTCGCCATCACCGTGCGGCCGCTGCCGTAGTAGCAGGACGACATGCCGGTGCAGGTGGAGACGTAGCGCTTGTCTGAGAGGTTGCTGGCATTGAGTGCGAGCTGCACGTGGGTGCTGCCGAGCTGGCCGAGGTCGTAGCGGATGGCGGCGTCGAACAGGGTGTAGGACGGGATGCGGTACAGGTTGGCGCTGTCGCCGTAGCTTTCACCGTTGTAGCGTGCGCCTGCGGCCAGGCTCAGGCCGCGCAGGGCACCGGCCTGGAAGGTGTAGTCGGCCCAGAACGAGGCAGTGTAGTCCGGCACCATCGCCAGCTGCTTGCCGGCGTAGGCGCTGGAACGGATCATTTCCGAATCCATCCGCGAGGCCGCGCCGATCAGGCTGAAGCCCTCGAACGGGGTGATGCGACCTTCCAGTTCGATGCCGCGGACACGGCCTTCGTCGCCCTGGATCGAACAGGTGGTGGTGCCGGTGCTGCCGCAGTTCCGATGGGCCGGGTTCGGGTCATCCACGATCATGTTCTGCTGGCGCAGGTCGTACGCCGCCAGCGTCAACAGACCATCAACATTTGCCGGCTGATATTTCAGACCGGCTTCCCACTGTTCGCCGGTCACCGGATCAAACGCCGTGCGGGTGAAGCTGTCCAGCGGCGACTTGGTCGATGGCTGGAAGGACTCGGCGTAGCTCACATACGGCGTCAGTCCGTTCTCGAAAACGTACAGCACGCCCGCACGACCGGTGAAGGCCTCGTTCTTGATCACATTGTGCGGACCGGGCTGCGAGATGCCGGTGGCGATGTTGCGCGTTGCACTCAGGGTGTCGTCCTTGGTCCAGTCATACCGACCGCCCAGGGTAAAGCGCCAGTTGCCCGCCGCCAGCTGGTCCTGCAGATACACGCCGCTCTGGCGGTTCACGCCGGCGGTCGGGGTCTCCGTGCTGACTGTCGGCTGGTAGTTGTAGTACACCGGGTTGAACACATCGATCGCGCGTGGATTGCTCATCGCGCTGCGCACGCCTTCCCAGTCCGCTCGCTGCCAGTCCCAGCCCAGCAGCATGGTGTGGTCCACGCTGCCGGTGCTGAAACGGGCCTGCAGGCGGGTGTCGAAGGTGTCGCCATCCGAATCGCCAGTGCCCTGTACGCCACGACGGTTCTGGGTGCGGCCGTCGGCATTGAGCGCGCCAAAGGTGACCACACCCCGGTACAGCGAGTCCACATGGGTGCGTCGTGCGTTCTGGATCAGGGTAAGGTGATCATTGAACGCGTGCTCGAACATCCAGCCTGCAGTCCACAAGGTGCGGTCAAACGTGTTCCAGCCCGGTTCGCCGATGAAGGTGGTGTTCTTCATGTAACCGTACTGCGTGGGCTGCAGCGTGCTGGCCATCGGCAGGAACTGATAGGTCGAGCCGCCGTCATCCTTCTGGTACATGCCCAGCAGGGTCAGGCGGGTGCGCTCGGCGATCTGCCAGGTGTAGCTCGGAGCCAGGAACCAGTGTTCCTGGGCGGTGTGCTTGATCTGGGTGTCGCCGTCACGGTACAGGCCGACCAGGCGTCCCAGATGCGTGTTGTCGTCCGTGCCGGTGCCTACATCGAAGGCGGCGCTGTACTGGCCGTTGGCATCCACACCCAGTCGCAGCAGTTGCTGCTGGTCCGGAGTGGGGGTTTTGCTGACCTGGTTGACCATGCCGCCGGGTGCCATCTGCCCGTACATCACTGCTGACGGTCCCTTCAGCACCTCCACGCGGGCCAGGTTCCAGCTGTCGAACATGCTGCGGTTCCACTGGCTGCCCTGCGGTGCACGCATGCCGTCCAGGGTGACATTGTTGGCCCAGCTGCCGGCGTCAAAACCGCGGATGCGGAAGTCGTCCACGCGGTTGTCGATACCACTGCTTTCCAGGCTGACGCCGGCCACATAGCGCATGGCGTCATTGAGCGACTGCACGCCACGTGCGTCCAGTTCTGCGCGCTCGATCACGGAGACGGATTGCGCGGTCTCGGCAATGGCGGTGCTGGTCTTGGTGGCACCGCTGGTGCTGTTGGTGGTGCGGTAGGCATTGACCGTGACGCTGTCCAGGTCGGTGGCCGACTGCGCCCACGCGGGGGCTGCGCTCATCGCGAGGACGGCAGCACAGGCAACGGCCAATGGGCGGGTCGAGTGCCCACGGACGAGAGAGGGGGAGGGGGACATGGCGTGAACTCGGCGTGCGGGAAGGGGGCGCTGGCCGAACGCGAGGTGCGCGCTGCCGCCAGCGCCGATCACGTCAAAAAGCGACGTGGCGAGCGCCATGTTAAGCGAATGCGGCATCGGATGCAATTGCGACCTATTCGCATATGTAGCCGTGCTTCTGCGCGGATGCGCACGACGTCTCGGGGTTTGAAGCTATTTGCATGGGAACGCGGCACAGAAATGGGCACTGTGCTGCGCCGCGCGGGCGACCCCTTGCTCCTGCGGCTTACCTCCAGAAGAACTCCTGCATGACACTTCATCGCATTACCTGTTTCCGTGATTTACGGACCTTCCAACCGTCGCCGCTGGCCGTCGCGCTTTCAGCGGCGTGCATGGCCACCTCAGTCGACGCCGCTGCGCACGACGTCGCCATGGACGACTACGTGCACATTGACGGTACAGAACACCGGGTCGAAGCCGATGACCCGGTCAATTCCTGGTTGATCGACAATGGAGGCGTCCTCGTGGTGGCCCCCGGTGCCAATTTCAGAGTGATCGTTGCCGGAGAGAACGCACGTATTGATCTGCAGGGCCTGCAGGCGACGACGGCGGAGGGGACCACGTGGCCAAGAATCACTCTCGAAGGTGCAACCGCCACGATCAGCGGTTCGCGTATCAGCTCCGCGTCCGGTCCCGCCGTGCTGGCGGGCAGTGCGAACGCAATGAACAGCGGTGGCCACGCACACGTCACCGGGAGCCACTTGACCACCTTGGGGGATGTGGCCGTGAAACTGGAGAACGGCAGCACATTGCTACTCGAAGACAGTTTTGCCTTGGCTCAGCTGTGGGACAGCGTCGGCATCACCATGGCCAACAGCTCCGTTGAGGTACACGGTGGCGGGGTCACGGGTGGCACGGGCATCCGTATCGACACCTCAGCGAACTACCCCCGGCAGAACGGAGATGCCAGCCGGCTGCTGCTGGACAATACCCGGATCGAGGGCAAGCACGGCGCGACGGGTGCCGCGATCGAAGTGGCGTCCGGAAGTGGACCCGGTTCAGCCGAGGCCTATATCGAGGTGCGGAACGGGACAAGCCTCGTCAACACGGGGGGGCGACTGCTCCACGTGACACAGCGCGAGGGTGACCATGCGGCTGTGGCGCATCTGTCGGTGCATGGCAGTGTGCTTGAGGGCGAAATCCTGGTCGACGCAGGTGGCGTGGCGACTGTCGCGCTGGCGCAAGGCGGACGTATCCACGGCACGCTCAACAACGTCGCTCGCGCCGATATCCAGAAAAGCAGTACGTGGCAGTTGATGGGCGACAGCCACGTTGGAGAGCTCATCGTTGAGGCCGGAGGCCAGGTAACTCTCGGTAGCGGCGAGGATTTCAACACGCTGAATGTGAAAGAGAGGCTGGTGGGCAACGGCGGCACGCTGCTGTTCAACAGCGTGCTGGCAGGCGACGAAGCCGCCAGTGATCGCCTGCTTGTCCGCGGAAACACCGAAGGGAATTTCGCGGTGCGGGTGAACAATGTGGGCGGTAACGGCGAGCGGACGGTCGACGGCATCCAGCTGATACAGGTGGAGGGTGCCTCCAATGGACATTTCGCACTGGTGGGACGGGCAGTGGGCGGCGCGTACGAATACTTCCTGCACAAAGGCGGTGTGGCCGGCGGTGAAGGCAACTGGTATCTGCGCTCTGAGTTGCCATGCGACGCCACCCCCACGCCACCGGGCTGCGCGGTTGAGCTTCCGGATCAATGTGCACTTGATCCGGCGCTGCCGATGTGCGCGATCCGACCGCCGGAGCCCGAGCCGGAGCCCGATCCCGAGCTGGGCCCGGATCCAGATCCGGGCGTCGACCCGGTCCCGGGGCCTGACCCGCAACCGATGCCTGTGCTGCGGCCGGAGATCGGAGCTTACTTGGGCAACCAGGCTGCCGCAGATCGGCTGTTCCGGCACCGCGCGCCGGACCGCGACGGAGGTAGCGAAGCGGCGTGGGTGCAGGTCGCGCAGACGCAGAGTCGCCGCGACCTGTTGCGTGGGCAGATGGCGCTGGATGCGGAAGAGCGTGTGCTGCGCGTGGGAAGCGACGTGGTGACATGGGGCGGTGGCGGTCACGCCGGTGTGATGCTGGCCAGCGGTGAGGCGACCACACGTTCGCGTTCGCGGGTGACCGGTTACACGGCCACCGGGAAGGTCGACGGTCATGCCCTCGGGGTGTACGCCGGCTGGCGTTCGTCTGAGGACACGTTGCAGGGCGGACACGTGACCGCATCGGTGCAACGCGGCTGGCTGGACAACAGCGTGCAGGGCGATGCGCTGCAGAAGGCGCGCTACACGTCGTCCACCTCCAGCGCTGCCGTCGAGCTGGGCTACCGCTTCGTGGTGCGGGAGGACGATGTGATGGCGCTGTCGCTGCTGCCGCGTCTGCAATCGGCCTACACGCAGGTGCGCACGGCGGGCGTGGTTGAAGGCAATGGCACCGTGATCGCTGCAGAACGCACCGGACGCTGGAGCGCGGCATTTGGACTGCGGCTGCAGGCGCAGATCGCGATGGACAAGGCCACGCTCACGCCCTATCTGGACGTGGGCCGATGGCTGGACCAAGGGGCAGGGAAGTTGCACATGAATGGAGAGCGTGTGACCGATGACGCCGGCCGGCACCTTAGTGAGCTCACCCTGGGTGTGCAGGCCGGGTGGGCGAGCCGATGGCGCACACAGGCGGAGCTGGGCTTGGGCCGCGGCGACGGCCGGCAGCGCTACACGGCGGTGCAGGCCAGCCTGCAGCGCCACTGGTAGTGGGAGCGCTGTGTTCCACGCATGCGACGAAAAACCCCTTGCAAGGGCGCACAGCAGGTCTAGAATGCGCCCCATATCCCTGATGCCCCGGTTATGACTTCGATGCCGCTCCTGACGTTTTTTACCCAGAACCGCGTTCGCGCGGAACGGGCGCGTCTGCCTTGCGGCTCAGGTGATTGACCGATACCGGTCACCTCACAGATCCCAGACAGAGCGCCCATCGGGCGCTCTTTTCGTTTCCGCTCCACCGTTTCACTGATGACCAAGGAGAACGTGCCATGCACCTGATCGCCGAGCCCCAAACCTGGCCGCACGCCAGCTAGCCAATGGCAGCGTGCGGCTCTCCCAATGTTGGCAACGAGATCGCATTCCATGAACACTCAGAACACCCGTAACCTCCGTCGCAACCTCGGCATCATTGCCCACATCGACGCGGGGAAAACCACGCTCACCGAACGCCTGCTGTGGAAAACCGGCGAGATCCATCGCGTCGGTGAGGTCCATGACGGCGCGGCGACCACCGACTTCTCGGCGATCGAGCGCGCGCGCGGCATCACCATCGGCGCAGCTGCGGTGCAGGCGCACTGGGCTCCTCGTGATGAGCCCCTGCATCACCTGACCCTCATCGACACCCCCGGCCATATCGACTTCGCCATCGAGGTCGAGCGCTCGCTGCGCGTGCTGGACGGTGCGGTCGCGGTGTTTTCCGCCGTCGACGGCGTGCAGCCGCAATCGGAAACCGTGTGGTTGCAGGCACGTCGTCACGGTGTGCCGCTGATCGCCTTCGTCAACAAGATGGACCGCATCGGTGCGTCATTCGAGCGCGTGCTTGCGCAGTTGCAGGACAAGCTGCAGGCGCGGCCGTGGGCGCTGGGCGTACCCCTCGGTGCCGAAGCGACGTTCAGCGGCTGGGTCGATCTGGTCGACCGCAGCGTTGTGCGCTGGGACGAGGCCGGCACGCCGACGCGTGCGCCCTGGAGCCCCGACGAACATCTGCAGTGGGAACCTGAGCGGGCCCGCCTGGTGGAGTCGGTAGCCGACCACGACGAGGCGCTGGCGGATATCTGGCTCGGCGGTGCCGAGGTGGACAGCGCCACGCTGCGCGCCGCGCTGCGTCGGGCCACGCTTGCGGGTGCCGGCGTGCCGGTGCTGGCGGGGGCGGCGTTCAAGAGCAAGGGCGTTGAAACCCTGCTCGACGCCATCGTCGACTATCTGCCTGCCCCGGAGGACCGTCCCGCAGTGGTGGCCGAAGACGCGCACGGTGATGTGGTGCTGCCGCCGGACCCGAATGGTCGGCTCGCGGCGCTGCTGTTCAAGATCACGCATCAGCATCACGGTGCGCTGAGCTTCGTGCGAGTGTATTCGGGCACGCTGCGGGTAGGCGATGCGCTGGCCAGTTCGCAGCACGCACAGGGTCGGCGGGTCAGCCGGCTGGTGCGGGTGCAGGCCGACCAGACCCACGACATCCAGCAGGCGGTTGCGGGCGATATCGTGGCCGTGCTGGGCTGGAAGGATGCGGTGAGCGGCGAAACGCTCAGCGCGCCCTCGCACCCGTTGCGGCTGGATGCGATCCAGGCACAGCAGGCGGTACTGGCGTGGCGGTTGACGGCGGAAAAGGCCGCCGACCTGATCCGCATCAGCCAGGGCCTGGCCAGCCTGGCCCAGGAGGATCCGTCGTTCCGTATCGACACCGATGCGGACACCGGTGAAACCCTGGTGTGGGGCATGGGCGAGCTTCACCTGGAGGTCATGGTGGAACGTCTGCGCACGGAGTGGAATGTCAACGTGCGCACCGGCGCGCCGCGCGTGGCTTACCAGGAGACGCCGCGCCAGGCCGCGCAGGCGGTGGAAGGCAAGGTGGTCAAGCAGACCGGCGGTTCGGGTCAGTTTGCCCGGGTGGTGTTGAATGTGGCTCCTCGCGAGGATGGTGAGGTGAGCTTCGACGACCGCACGGTGGGCGGGGTGATTCCGCGCGGGTTCGTGGCGGCGGTGGAGAAGGGTGCGCGTGCAGCGCTGTCGGAAGGGCCGCAAGGTCATCCGGTGGTCGGCATTGCCATCACGCTCATCGATGGCCAGACCCATGCCAAGGATTCCTCCGACATGGCCTTCCATCGCGCAGGTGCCGAAGCGGTCAAGGCGGCGCTGGCGCAGGTCGGTACGCGGCTGCTGGAACCGGTGATGGAGATCGCCATCCATGTGCCCTCGGTGCATGTGGGCGATGTGGTCGGTGACCTCAACCGGCGCCATGGACGGGTGTCGTCGATCGACGATCTGGGTGGTCGTGCCGAGGTGGTCGGGCTGGCACCGCTGGCGCAGTTGTCCGGTTACACCACGGCGCTGCGCTCGCTGACCCAGGGGCGTGCGTCCAGTGACATGCGCTTTACCGGTTATGAGGAAGTGCAGGCCGCATGAAGCGGGGGGGGGGGGGGGGGTGTCCGCGCACGGTTTTTTTTTGTGGTGCACCAAGCG
>NZ_JASCOZ010000053.1 GCF_029960115.1 Stenotrophomonas sp. PS02289 | reverse complement strand
GGGCCGCTTTTTTGTTTAATACCCCCCCCCCCGGGCCGGGCGGGGTAGGGGGGGGGGCGCAACCCCCCACCACCACGCCAAACAACCGCTGATTCACGGCACTGCCGAACCGGTCACCGCCGCATACAGCTCGATCACGGTGGTAACGCGTTCGAGCGCTTCCGGCGCAGGAATGCATCCGCCGGCTTCCTCGATGTCAATCAACAGGGCATGCATGCCCAGCGAGTCGATCCCCAGGTCTTCGACCAGCCGGAGCTGGCCGGTGATTTCGCGAGCATCCCGCTGGAGATGATCGCCGATGCAATCGCGGAGGTCGTTGAGTTCGAAGCGAGGCTTCATTGCGCCTAGTTTGTCCATTATCAAGAACCAGTTACGCGTTGACCGTTGGCTTCTGAACCAACACGCTTGAGTGTATTGGCCTTGTCTCGGATCTGCTTCAGGAAAGACGGGGCCTCGAGGAATGTAGCCGCAGCCTCGTTACTAGCGCTGCCTTGGCTCGACGTACTGCCACCGACTGACTGCCCAGCCGACCCCAGTTCAATACCTGGATTGAGATTGAATCGAACTGTCTGTGGCTTACGCACTTCCACGCCGCCGCTCTCGCTAAAAAGCGCCAGAGCGCTTGCCTCAGAGGAGTTGCGGGGAGGGTCAACCTTACGCCTCCAGGTGCTCTTTGCTGCCGTCTGCCTGCGCTCGGAGGCTTCCAAGCTAACATCGTTCGGCGGGGCTTTCCCCAGCCTCTCCGCATCATAAAGTTCGGCGTTCACCGGGGCCGCAGTGGCCAAGTTGCGATCCGACAGTACTCCGCCGGGACGCGTCCTCCAGAGCAACTGCTTATACTCACCGATAAGGCCCTTCACGGGCAATTGGCTCTGACGCGTGCCGGGGCCTGAAGAAGTCTGGAATATGTTCGACGTGGTGATAACCTGAGACGCGGGCTTCATCGGACCAAGGTTATTACCTTGGCTCAACACGGATTGAGAAATACTTGACTCCTGAGAATCCGTTGTTTCCTGCGAGACCTCGCTACCGCCCCCTTCCGCAGCCAACCGCTCCTCAAGTTGCCGACTCAGGTCCGCATGGATTTCATCCGCACTCCGATTCGAGCGCTGGGCATTCGCATCTACAAACGGCTGCTTGGGATTGAGGAGGCGCTTACTATATTCCTCGTTCTTCCTTGCCTCAATCGCAAACCGCAACGGCGACTCGACTCCGGAAATACGCGCGAACGCCAATTCGCGGTACACCTGCTGGAACTCGGGCTCCTGAATATCCATAGGTAGAAATTGCACGCGACGTGATCCAACACCGCGCGATGCCCCATCAGAGACATTCTTTCTCACGAAATCGACCACATCTGTCGCAATTACCGTGGTGTTGGGCAGACCGCGTTCTGAACCAACCTGATATCCATTACTGCGTATCTGGCGACGGCCCTCAGTCTCGCCATTGAGGGCTTTCACGTAGTCTTTGAACTCTTCATCGTGAGTGCCATACGTCCCGTTCAGTACTTGTACATCTGAACGATCCACAACTACGCTTTCCCGAGCGGGAACTGCCCGGGCAGTGGCAGGCATCAACGGCAGAATCTCGTTAACCGCCTCGTCATTCATGTGAATGATTGACGTGGTGGCACGATTCTCCGACAACACGCCGACAGACGCCTCGGAAATCGGCGGCAGAATCTCGCTAACTGTCTCATCGTCCATGTGAATGATTGACGTGGTGGCATGCTTCTCCGTCGATGTGCCGCGAGAAGTTGAAACTCCTCCCTGATGTAGCACCGAACGAGCGTGACCGACGTCTGGCTCGCCCACATGCACTTCCGCACGCGCGATAGAGGAGTCGCCGAACACGATCTTCGAGGACTTCCAATCACGACTCTCCAGTTTGCCGGAACCGTTCGACCACCTGGCCAGCCGGTCATTCTGCTCCACCAACATCTGCTCAAGCTCGCTGGTGCGGCCCTTAAGTTCGCTGATTTCGCGATTCTGTCCCTCGATGACCTTGCATTGGTCCTCGCTGAGCGCAAGCAGACGCTTATTATGTTCATGCGTGCCTCCCTGCTCGTAGCCCCGCTCCCACGCGGAATCGATCAGGTTCCTGATTTCCTTCAGGTCAAACTGATTTCCCTTAAACACCTTCGCAAGATCGCTGAAGTTATTGTTCACCGTGGTCGGCGAATTGGTGTACTGGGCTTGGCCTCCTTGCGGAAGCTTCGGCCATTCGGGAGGCTGCTGGCCCGGAGTCTGATCCGGGCCTTTCGACGGCTGCGCATCCTCCTGTGGACCGACCACGAGCTCCGGGATCTCCAGCAGCACCAGGATGCCATTCTGGACCGACTCGAAGTTGCCCTTGCAGCTAAGACCCTGGACCGCCGCGCGGACCTTCTCTGCGCCAATGGCGTTCAGCACCCTAACGACCTCAAGCGATGTCTCGCCCTCCGCCATCCGCTTCTCAACCTCCGCTCCCAGCCTGTCTCCGATGGCCTCCGCGAGCGCCTCGGGGAGCACGGCCCTGACTACTGCACCCGCGAACGCTTGAGTATCCAGCATGCTCACGCACTCACGCAGGCATTTGCCTGCCGTGGTCATGTGCTCTGCGACCAACGTGGTACGGCCTCCTGCGTCCCCGCCCTGCGGCGGGCTCTTACATTTTCCCGAGGCGACCGCAATATCGACGATTGACTGTCTCAGCTTGATTTCACACTGGATCAGTTTCTGGTTGCTCGAATCGGCGTTCAGAAGCTCGTTCACGGCCGCGTGCATTACCCCGAGTGCGGTAATGCGACGGAGTACAGGATTTCCGAGACGCTCGCGTTCGCCTTGATTTGGAGCCAGCCATGACATGAAGCGCTGCACCGCCTTCGCATCTGCAGGGGCGAGCGTCGACCCCGACATCACAACCAGGGCGTGTTCCAACGCACATCCGTACGCGTGCTGGTGATAGTCACCATCAACATTCGTCACCGGACATGCGGGCACCGCAGATGCCCTGTTGAAAACGGTATCTAGCTCCAGACGTCCAGTTGCCTTGCCCAGGGAAAACTTTTCAACCCGGAGGCTGGTCGGCGTGATTGTGCTTTGAACGATAGATGGCATAAAGAACTCCTGGTACTCAGTAAATTGCGTGGACGCCCTCTCTCCGCCAACCGGGGCCATTCGGCCCCGGCCAAAGCAGGGAGTGGCTCAGCACTTCGTCCCTTCCACGCTGACAACACTCAAAGGCCGTTGACGAAGCTCATGTCGGCGTCCGTGATTTTGTCGATGGTCGAGCTGAGAATCTTTACAATATTGTCGAATTGTTGCGTTGTTTCACTCAGCTTCTCGCCAAGCACCTTGCTGACGTGCTTGATCTGCTCGACGTTACCGTCCTTGGCCGAGACCCAGGCGTTGTACTTGGCGCTGTCCCACGTCACGGTAGCGCCCTTGTCTGTCGACTCGCTGATCGCCTTCACGTCCGTCAGATTGATCATCACCTTGAACTCGCCGTCCGCGCCCAGCACCGGCTCCAACCCCGGCAGGCCCAGTGAGTCAATAAACGCCTGAGCAGCCGCTTTGGTCGGGAAGGAGCCAAGCGCGTTCTCCTGGTTTCCGTACTTGACAAGTATCTCTTGGAGCTTGTCGTAGAGTGTTTGGAAGTTGATCTTGACGTCGCCCTTGTCACCTGAGCCCTCCGGCTTGAGGTTCTCAAGCGCATCGCTGAACTCCTTATAGAACTCCAGGAACTTCTTCATGGCATCCTGATACTTGCTCAGCCAGTTCTGCTTGAGTGCCGACAGCAACGTAGCAATCTGGTCGTAGAACTCGGAGTGCGAGTCCCAGACAAGGCCGCTGGCGTCCTTGGTCGCAGGGTCCTCCATAGGCATGCCGTCGTCCGTGGTCGGCACCTCCCGCGTCCGGTCGGACTCGCGGGTGTCGCGGGTGTCGCGGAAATCCAGGAAGCCCAGGACACGCAGCAGGTCAGCATTGGCGCGCCGGGAGTCGTCAATGGCCGCATTCAGTTGTGCGGCCAAGGCCTGGGACGGCTGTTGCTTCGGTTTCAGCTGCGCGGTATAGCGCATCGCGGCCTGCTTCTGCCTTTCCAAGGCACTGTGTGCGTTTTCCAAAAACACCTGGGCTTGACCCAGCTTGGCTACGGTTGCAGGATCAAGGTTCAGTGGCTCTGCATCATGCTTTACATCCGTACGAACCAACGCATGGGCGTGCCGCCCCGCGACGCAGGTCGGGGCAGATTGAATTGGGCTGGTCATGTTCGGTCCTCAGGACTTCTGGATGATGTGGCTGCTGGTGCTGGCGGCGAGGTTCATCAGGCTCTCCAGCATCTGGGTGGTGGCCTCACGCATATCCCGATTCTTCATCTGCTGGTCCTGATGGGCATCGGCCACACGCTTGAAGGTGTCAGCCACGTTGAGCATCAACTGACGTTCGGCCTCGGTGGTCTCAACGGCGATCTGAACGCCGGAGGTGATGGCACCGCCGACGGAGGGGGCCATCATGTTCAGCATGACGGCATTGCTGGCCGGAATCTGCGACTGGGCCATGCGATAGCCATGCAGCGCCTGCAGCGCATCGGCATCGCCGCGGGCCGAAGACGAGTTGACGACTTGCCTCATCTCCCGCGTGTACGAGGACACATCGTCCTGCAGGTCGGCTGCAGGGGTTGCATCACGCGCGGTGCTCTTCACCTCGCTGCCATCGATATTGCGGGCAGCACGATGCTGCGCGGAGGGCAACGCAGCCGCCTTGGTGCTGTGCGTCTGATCTGCCGCGCCAACGCTGACACGGTTGGCGGCATTCTGGTTGTGAATGTTCGAGTTGGTCTGGATTTTGGTGGACTTCACCGACTGCCGCAGCCCGGCCGCACCGACGGCGCCGGTGACAAAGGTCGCGCCGATTGCGCCAGCCAGATTCTCTTGCGCCTTCTGGATGCCCCTCTCGCCCGCCACGATGGTCATGTCACGCTGCATGATGACCATCTGCGAGCCGTTCTTCCGGTCCATCGCTTCGAACTTCAGCAGCAGCTGGCGCAGCAGGGTCAACAGATTCGCGAACGGGCTGCTCTGGATCCACGCCCCCACGTTGGCCGAGCGTTCGAGTGCGTCGGCATCCGTTCCGGTGGGCTGCTGCGTGGCCGTGCTATCAACCCGGGATTCGCTCAGGGTGCGCACCTGGGCATTGGCCGCTGCAGCTTCGGACAGACGTGCCTCGGTGCCCGCTTCTGTCTTGATCGGGTCGCTGGTGCCTGCCAACTGCGCCAGCATCGTCGGTAGCTTGCTGATGATGCTGCTCAACAGAGCAGATGCTTCCCCCAGGGGAATAGTGGAGGCGCGCAGGTTAACCGGCACATCCACGGGGGGATTGCCGGTGTCGACCACCATCTGTGTGGTGATGCCTGCGACCAGCGCTTGCGTGGTCGCCGGGTCCATGTCGGCGGCTTTGATATCGACGCGTTCGCGCCCCTTGGCGTCCTGGGAAAGCAGCGGCTGGAAGGCCGAAATGTCGATGTTTGAGGGGATTGCGAGTGTCATGAGGGGTGTCCTTTAGTGGGTTTGTCGCGGATCAGGCCGCGACCGCGCCAATGCGCGTAGTGAGATGGGAGGAGGTCTGGTCCTGGATTTCGCGCACGTCGGTCATGTTGTCGAACAGTGCGGCAATCAGGGTGTTGGTTTGCAGGTAGTAGTCCAGAATCATCTGGATCAGGTCGCGGAAGATGGCCGAATCGGCCATGCCGCGCTCCAGCTCGGCCAGCATCTTGGCGGCATCGAGATGCATGTCAGCAATGACAATCGATCCAACACCCTGTGAGGTCTGGTTCGCGAACTGCATGACGTGCATCGCGGTTGTCGCCTGACCGGCGCGCCGCGCCAGGGTGTCCGAGCTGGTCCCCACCACCTTGGACACCGACTTGGTCAGCGCGGCAGCAACGTCGTCGACAGCCTGCTTCACGGCATGGGCGGCCGCTTTGATGATGGCCGGCAGTGCCTTGCTGATCGCGTCGGTCACGGCTTTGGTCACAGCCTTGGTGACCATCTGAACGGCGGCGGTGCTGGCCACCTTCTTGCTGACAAAGGCAATGGCAACCACCATCGCAGCCACGGCGATGATCGCGATGACGTCCTTGATCTTGTCCACGATGTCGGCCGACACACCCAGCGACTTCAGCACGCTGCCGACAACCTTGGCCACTTCCTGGACCAGCTTCATGATCAGCTTCATGATCGGCTCAAGCACCTTGCCCAGCGGGTCGAAGCCGAACTCCTGGCCGATGGCCAGCGCCAGGCCAATGCCGGCCAGCGCCATGCTGGCACCGCCGGTAAACGGAGCCGCGATGACCGCCACCACCGTGACCACCCAGCCAATGATCTTGCCGAGGCAGCCCATCTTCTTCTGCGCCTGCTCGGCCTTCTCCAGCTCACGCTGGTATTCCTCGGAGCGGCGGAGGTTTTCTGCCTCCCGCGCTTTCAACATCGCCTGGACAAACTCGGTGTCCTTGGCGAATTTCTTCAGATTGGCGTCACCGATGATCTTCTGCAGCGTCGCCAGCAGGAACTCCAACTCTGCCTGGTTGGACAGCGCCTTGTCGTCGCCGCGCGCACTGATGCTTCGGCTCGGATCAATCTGGTCGGCCTGCGTCTTGAAGTCCTCCAGATCCTTCAGGGCACTGTCGACGGTGCGAAGCGCTTCGTTGAGTTTCGCGTGCGCGGCATCCAACCTGCCCTGCTGGACGGCCACATTGGCCTTGGCAGCCTCAAGCTGGGCGCGGATCGCGTCCTGCTCTGCCGGGGGTGCAGCTGCGAGTTCCTGTTCCAGGCGGGCCACGTCCGCCTGCGCCTTCTTCAGCGCCTCTGCAGCCGCCGCCAGCTCGCCCTCGGCGACGCCCGCTTCGCCCAACGCCGCCTCCACCACCGCCTGCGCCAGCTTGATCGCCTCCGATAGTTCAGCCGCACTGGCGGCGCGCGCGGCCAGTCTCGCCTTCACCAGTTCCAGCTGGGACGCCAGACTGCGGCTGTTCTCGTCTTTGATCACGACACTCAGCTGCATGCTGATCATCAGCAGCACCGCTTCCGGGGTGAACTGCTGCTGCGCCGGACTTGCCTGATTCTGCTGCTGCGCGGCGCGCATCAGACGCGGCAGGTCCGCCTGGCGCAGTTCGGGCGTACCCGGGGCCTGCGGCTTGGAGGTGTTCACCTCCCCCGCCTGCTCGGTGGCGGCCTTGGCCAGCAGGCTGATCACCTGCTCGTCGATGACCTGGATCTGCTGCATCGTGGCGGCACCGTAACCGGCGGATGCCTTTGCGGCGGCTTCGCCCGATTTGCCGGTGGCTCCGGTGAAGGCATACGGCGTGGTGCCGAGAGCGGCGGAGATATTCATGAGGAATCAGTCTTCCTGGTTGGATTCGGGAGGTTCGCCGGGGGCGTTGGCCATGGCCTGCAGATAGGCCTGGGCCTTGCCCACCACGGCGGGGTCGTCCGAACGCTGGGTGACGGTCTCAAAGCAGTCGCGCGCCAGCGCGATCTTGCCCATGGCCAGGTGGCATTGGCCGACGTGCAGCATGGGCCGCTCGTCGCGCTTGAGCAGGGCATACGCCAATGCGTACATGTCGATGGCTTTGGCGTACTGCTTCTTCATCTGCAGCACGGCGGCCAGCCCGAGGGCGTAGTCACCGTTGTAGAAGTCGTACAGGTAGAGGAAGCGGAAGAAGGTTTCCGCTTCGTCCAGCCGGCCATCGGTGTAGAAGCGATGCGCATAGGCGTAAACGCTTTCCAGCATGTCGTCACTGACACCCTTCAGGTCCTTCAGCGCGGCACCTTGTTGGGCACCGTCCAGAAGGACCTGGGCCATCTCATCCAGCATGGCCTGGTCGGCGTCGGATCCAGCAGTGTTTTCGGGGGCGGTTGCATTCATGAGGGGTTACCTGGGTTGGGTGCCACCGGTACTGCAGGACAAGCACAGTGTGGCGTTGGGGGCAATAGGGGGCTTTCGTGTTTCACTCATTTGGCGACACGATGGGTTCTTCTTCGTCGGGGTCGATGCCGCGCTTCTGGCGCTCGACCTGGAGCAGCCAGTCGAGGATGCGGAGCACTGAGTCGGTCAGGTGGCGTGGTACGAACTGGTAGCGCTTGGTGCCGAAGTACACGCCGCGGGCCAGGGGAATGTCGCGCACCACCGGAACGCCGTGGAACTCGGCGCACTGGATGACGCGGCGCGCACGGTGACCACGCTCGCGTACGGATACGAACTGCAGGCCGGGATAGTCCGGATGCAGGTAGATGCCCACCGCGATGTGGGTGGGGTTGGCGAGGATCATGGTCGAGCCGGCCACGTCGGCCTGCACCTGCGCAGAGAGCTCGTCGTTGATCTGACGGCGCTTCTGCTTGATCTCCGGATTACCGTTGTGATCCTTGTTCTCCTGCTTGACCTCGCTTTTGTCCATGCGCATGTCGCGGATGTACAGGCGATACTCGACAAACGCGGCACCGAGGAAGATCGGCGAGAGCACGGCCAGCAGCAGCGCGGTGCTCTTCCAGGCCACGTCATGCCACAGCGCGCCGGCGGCCTTTTCGGGCAGCATCACCTGCCCGAACAGGGTGGGCGCGAACAACTGCCACGCCAGAAACGCAAACAACGTGCCGGCCAGCAGGTACAGCACGGCCGTGACCGCACCTTTGATGGTCTTGAGTGAGAAAAGGTTCTTGAATCCGGAGATGGGGTTGACCCGGGCCAGGTCGATCCGCACTGCTTCGGCGGCGATGACGCCCTTGCTCTGCACCAGCGAGATCAACACGGCGGCCACGATGGCGGCCACCGCCACGGGTATTGCCATCCACAGGAAGACCACGGTGGCCTGATGGGCGGCTTCGGCCGGCGTAAGCGAAAAGCCACGCTCGGCCATGCCACGGTAGAACGCGTGCACATGCCCGGCCGAGATGGCGGTGGCGATGGCCACCAGACCCGCAATCAGCACCGCCGCGCCGGCCAGATCGCGACTGACGTAGCTTTTGCCCTTTTTCGACTCTTTGAGCAGACGATGGGGTGTCGGCTTTTCGGTCTTCATGGGGTGGCCCCCAGCAGCAGTTTGAGCGCATCGGTGCTGTCACGGATCAAGGGCACCTGCCGCGCGATGGTCGGCATGAGGTAAAGGAACAGCGCGATGAAGGCGATCAACGATTTGATCGCCAACGAGATCGAGAACGGGTTCAGCTGCTGGGCGAAGCGCGACAGCGTGCCCAGCAGGATCTCCACCAGGAACAGCAGCAGCAGGACCGGCAACGCCATGCGCACGGCCCCGGCCAGCAGCGTGCTGGCGAAACCCTGGATGTTGTCGAGGTTGAGCGAGATGGCCCCGCCCATGGGGACCAGGGTGTAACTGTCCTGGATGACCTCCAGCAGGACGATCATGCCGCCGGTGGCCATGAACACCACCACGCTCATCAACTGGAGCAGGTTGGCCAGTTCGGTGGCTTCCATGCCACTGACCGGATCGAGCATCGCCCCAACGCCGGCACCGCGCTGGTTGTCGACGATCGCACCCATACCATGGAAGATGTGGAACGGCAGCGCGACGACAATGCCGATGGCGGTGCCAATCAGGACTTCCCGCAACAAGACACCGCCCATCGACAGCATGTCCTGCGGCATGCCCGTCGCGGTACCGACCGTGGACGGCCACAGGCCAATCAGCACCATGACGGCGACCACGGTGCGGGTCATCTTCGCTGGCATCACCCCAGGTGCCAGATACGGCACCCAGACCAGGCAGGCTCCGATCCTGGCCAGGCCCAGGACCAGCGGCAACAGATGGTCGCGGCTGAGCGCGACCAGTTCGGCGTCAAGGGGTGACAGCTGCATGCGCTTAGCCGGTCAACGCGGTCTGCAGTGCCAGACGGGCAAAGTCAAGCATGCGCGCGCTCGTCCACGACATGAGCAGCAGCAGGCAGGCGATGACCGCCAGCAGCTTGGCACCGTAGGGAAGGGTCTGCTCCTGCAGCTGGGTCACGGTCTGGAACAGACCGATGGCCAGACCGACCACCGTGGCCACCGCCACCGGCGCGGCCGAGAGCAGCAGGATCAGCATCAGGCTCTTATTGCCCATGAACATGATCGCGTCCATGGCGCTACATCGGCACGTCGAGGTACTGGCGGACCAGACCCTGCGAGAGCAGGCTCCAGCCATCCATTGCCACGAACAGGATCAGCTTGATGGGCGCGGAGATGGTCACCGGACTCATCATCATCATGCCCAGCGACAGGAGCACGCTGGACACCACCAGATCGATCACCACGAACGGCAGGTATAGGTAGAAGCCAATGCGGAAGGCATCCTTGAGCTCGCTCAACGCGTAGGTGGGCATGAGCGCGAACAGCGAGCGCTCATGCGGCTCCAGTGCCGGCAGCGGCTGGCCGGGCTCGGCCTGGCGGGCGCGTTCGAAGAACTCCAGCAGTTCCGGGTCGGAGTAGGTCGCCAGATAGATCTTGTAGCCATCCAGGCTCGAGTCCAGGAAGGCGATCACCGCCGCGACCGAGTTCAAGGGAGCTTGCAGCGCGAGGTAAGCCTCGTACATGTTCGTCACGATCGGCTGCATGACGTAGAACGCCAGCATCAACGCCAGTGCGTTGAGCACCATGTTGGACGGCACCTGCTGCAGACCCAGGCCATTACGCAGCAGCACGAACACCACCGAGAACTTGAGGTAGCAGGTACCGGCCGCAATGATGAAGGGCAGGAGCGCGGCCATCGACATGACCGCAATCAGCGAGATGTCGTTGTTGATGAAGCTCATGGCAGTAGGGGGGCCTGATGCAGTTGCACACCCAGCTGGTCGCCCACCTGGACGAGTTCGCCACGTGCGATGGTCTGACCATTGACGCGCAACTGCAGCTGGGTCCATGCACCGACCGGCAGATTGAACACGGTGCCGGGCTGCAGTGCGGCCAGATCCCCCACGCGTTGCTGCAGCTGGCACAACACGATCTCGACCGTAACCGGCAGGCGGGCGACATCCAGACCGGCGGGCGTCGGTGCGGCGACCGCTGGCATCGGGTCGAAGTCTGCGCTGTCGGCAGCGTCTTCGACGAAATCGAACGGGGTATTCACGGAAATGGTCTCCAGGGTGAAATCGAAGGTGTAAAGGCGCTGTGCGCCCGTGCGGGCGATGGGGAGAAACTCCGCCAGCAGCAGCACGCTGCCAGGTGCGAGCGAACGCAACCGAGGCAACGGCACGCGAAGGCGCGCGATTTCCAGGTCAACCGGCAGGCACAGGTGGCTGGCGGCGTCGTGCAGGTGCAGCTGCGGCAGCCCTTCGACCTGCTCGATCCAGGCGGGCCCCTGCGCGCTGGCGAGATACGGGCGCGGCCCGCGGGTGACCGGCAGTGCGCTGACCGGTACCACCTCGCGCAGTTCGACCTCCATCCCGATCAGGGCTGCCTGCGGGATGTTCAACAGGGGGGTGTCGGGCAGCCAGCAGTCCAGGGTTTCGCGGTCGACCAGTTCCGACCACGCCAGACCCGAGAGCGCGGGCAGCATGTACGGACACCAGGTGTCGGCGCTGACCGCCAGTTGCAGGGTGCAGAACGCACCGCGTACGTCGAAGCGCAGCAACGCACCCTGCGCGGGTGGCTCGCCCCACTCGAGTGTCAGGCCCAGACGGGCGCACTGCGCGACACACCGGGACTGCGCCACGTCGGCGGCCGACAGTGCCGGAAAGGGCCAGGCGGGCATATTCATGGGGTGTCGTGCTCACGCTGCTGCTGACGACGCCCGTCCGGGTCGGTCATGCTGCTTTCTTCCACACGAAGGTTGTCACCTTCCCGCCGCACCTCAAGATCATTGGGTGTGTTGCTGCCCAGTGCCTGCCCTACGCGCGCATTGGACGGGGTGGCCGTCCAGTGACCGCCGAGCTGACGCGACAGGGACACCGAGTTGCCCGGCCCCCAACTGGTGAAGGCCACGTCCATGCGTGTACCTGCGCTGGCGCGTTGAGCCAGCACTTCAGCGGTCTTCAGCGCCTGCTGCACATGCTGTAGATTGCGCTGGCTGTCGATGTTGGCGTCGCTGCGGGTCTGACCGGCTTGTCCGGCCGCGGCGTCAGCGCTATGACGGTTTGCCGCGTCCTGCGCGGCCAGGGCAGGCAGAGGCACCGTGTTGCTTTCCTGCCTGCCCGCAGCACCGGCCGTCTCCGTCGCCGGCGCGCGCGGTGCCTCGGGGTCGAGAGAAGAATCGGCACCGGTGTGAGCCGGAGCCGAGGCCGGCGAGGTCGCAGCGCGCCCGTTACCGACCACGCCGTCCGTCGTGGAAGTGCTTGCGTGCGGCGCGCGCGCCGGCTGCGCTGCGCCTTGCAGCACGGTGCCCGGTGCAGGAGCGCCCGACGACAGCGGGCTTTTGACAGCTGCCAACGGCGTTTGCAGCCCGGCGGAGGAAGGTGTCGCCGCGGACGGCGGCGCTGAGTTCAGCGGGTGCCCAGGCTTGGCCGTGGTCGGCGCGTCACCCTCGGTGACAGGCGTTGCCGCTGCCGGGTTCGCCGCAGACGGCTGCGCGTTCTCCGGCGGGGTCGGTACCGCCGGCACGCTGACAGGGCTCAGGCGCATGGCCAGCATTGCTTCACCGGTACGTGGACCAGTGACGACCCGTTCGATGAACACGTCAGCCGGGTCGCTGGACGCGTCGGAACGTGCATTGTCGGAACGACCACAGGCCTTATCTTCGTCCTGGTCCGGGGCATCCGGATCCGTATCCCAGGCGGGCAGATCCTGCTCCGGCTCGTGAACGCCGTCCTCTGCGCCCCTGGGGGGCGTCGCGGAATCGTCAGCGCTCATCGCGTTGTTGCGCTCCTGCTCCATGCGCTTTGCCAGCGGCTTCACCGGCTCAAGCGCGTTCACGGTTTTGGCGGCCGCGGCGTTCTGAATGGTCAACGACATGCGTACTCCTCTTGAATCTGTCGTTCGTCGCGGCGACGCTGCGCCTGCTGACGATGGCGTTCGATGCGTGCGCCGGCGGCGTCAAGCCGCCGCGCGCGGGATTGTTGTTGGGCGGCCTTGCGCTGCAGCTCGGCTTCCTCGAGCCGTGCTTGTTCGGCCTGGCTCTGCAGATCACGCGCGCGCAGATCGCACTCCAGGACGTGCGCGCGCGCGATGGCCACCGCGCGCAGCCGGTCGAACAGACGCTGCCGATCCAGCCCCATTTCCTGACCGACCTGCGCATCCAGCAGCTGCACATTGGCCTGCTGACGCAAGGTGTTGGCTTCGGCATCGTGCGCGAGCGCGGCGGCGGCCTGGCCTGCCGCATCACTGCGCAGACGTTGTGCGCGATGATCCACCCAGCGCGCAATCCGGCGTGGGTCAGCGGAGGACGGCATGCAAAGCCTCCACCGCTGCGCTGGCCGGGACCCGCTCATGCAGCCCCTGGCACAGGAAGGCATTCACGCGCGGCTCGCGGGCCACTGCGTCGTCCTGCTCGCGCTGCGCGCCGGGACGGTACTCGCCGATGTCGCGCAGCAGCTGCAGATCCTCCAGCCGCCCCATCAGATTGCGCAGCCGGCTGGCCGCTTCGCTCTGCGCGACACTGGCCAGCTGCGGATACAGCCGGCTGGCGCTGCGCAGTACATCGATCGCCGGGAAATGCCCGCGCTGGGCCAGACGTGCACTGAGATGGATGTGTCCGTCGAGCAGCGACTTCACCTCTTCGCCCACCGGATCAGGGTCGGTGTCGTCTTCCAGCAGCACGGTGTAGAACGCGGTGATGCTGCCCTGCGCGGTGTTGCCGGGGCGCTCGACCAGGTGCGGCAGGGCCTCGAACACCGACGCCGGGAAACCGCGTCGTGCCGGCGGCTCGCCTGCGGACAGGGCCACGTCACGCAACGCACGCGCATAGCGGGTGGCCGAGTCCATCACCAGCAGCACGCGACTGCCCTGCTCGCGGAAGTACTCGGCAATACGCGTGGCCACCATGGCTGCGTTGACGCGGGTTGCCGGCGAGGTATCGGAGGTCGCCTGGACGACGATGGTGCGCGCCGCATGAGGGCTGGCACCGATCGCTTCGACGAAGGCTGCGACTTCACGCCCGCGCTCACCGATCAACGCCACCACGCGCACGTCGCAGTCGGCATTGGTCAACAGCATCTCCATCAGCGTGGTCTTGCCACACCCTGCGGCGGCGAACACGCCCATCCGCTGCCCTTCGCCCACGGTCAGCAGCGCGTCGACAGCGCGGATGCCGGTGTCGAAGGGCGTGGCGATGGCGCGGCGCTGACGATAGTCCAGCGCAGCCGCCTGCACGGAAGCCGCCTGCGCTGCAGTGGGGCCGGCGGGCGGGGCCGCGACGTCGGCCCCCAGCCGTTCCACTACTTCGCCAAAGCCGTCCACGACGCAGCCCAGCAACTGGGCTCCAAGCTGCACCTGCAGCGGCTGCCCGGTCGGCACGACCAGCACATCAGCGGCGAGGCGCGAGGGTGCACCCAGCAGCGCCACGGTGGCGATGCCATGGTCAACCCGGGTGACCACACCATGGGTCAGCAACTCGGCATCACCTGCCGCGCGTCGCACGTGGCAGTGCTCTCCCACCGCCACCTGCGGCAGCGGCACGCGCAGTTCGCCGGCACGCACGGCCAGGGGCCGCGCACACGCACGCCAAAGGGGCACGGCCGGATTCACCGCAGCATCACCTGCAGTTCCAGCACGCGAGCGTGGAAGCTCTCGATGGCTTCGGCCATCAGCGCGGACTGGTGCTGACACTCGGGCTGCAGCATGCCGCCGACCAGGCAGGCATCATCGATCGCGCGCAACGTCAGGCACCCATTGGAAAAATGGGCCGACGGCGCAGACAGCGCGCCCAGAAGTTCTTCGGCACGGTTGTTGAAGCGCGACTCTGCCGAGGTTTCCAGCCGCCCCCAAAGGAACACTGCATCATCCACCGGATCGAGCAGCAGCTCGCCCACGTCGGCAAAGCCCATCACCACCGAGGAATGGGTGTCGAACTGGAACCGCGAGGGGTCGCACCCCAGCTCGTTCAGGGCTGCGCTGAGGGTATCGAACAGATGATTCATATGTTTTTCATGACATCAAGGGTGACTGCATCGGAGATCTCTCCAAACGAAAGCACCGGGGTGGAGGGAAGTTTGTTTTCGATGAACCGCTTGACGAAGCGGCGGATGTCGGGCGCTACCATCAGGACCACGTCGGGGCGATAGGCCGACACCTCGCCCACATGCAGGGCGAAGCGATCCATCAGCTCGTTCGATTCAGCGGGCTCGAGGTTGAGGTAAGCCGCGCCCTGGCTCTGACGGATGCCACTGCGGATCTGATCCTCGACCTGGCTGGACACCAGAATCGCGGGAATCCGGCCATCGCGTGCAAAGCGCGCGGAGATGTAACGGGCGAGCGCACTGCGTACGTGTTCGACCAGCAGGATCACGTCCTTCTCGCGCTGCCCCCACTGGGCCAGCGTTTCCAGCACCACCTTCATGTTGCGGATGGAGACGTCTTCGCGTAGCAGTCGCTGCAGCACCTCGGCCACGCGCTGGATCGGCATGTGCCGGTAGGCTTCCTTCACCAGCTCGGGGAAGCGCTTTTCCAGCGCATCGAGCACGTGCTTGGCTTCCTGGATGCCGAACAGCTCGCCGACGTTGCGCATCACAGCGCCGTGGACCAGACGTCGTAGTTCCTCGTAATCCGTGCTGATGTCGCAGCCCATGGCCAGCACGTCGCCCTGTGAGGCGGAAGGCACCCAGCGCGCGACACCGCCCTCATGCGGCACCATCAGTCCCATGTTCAGTGCGTCGAGCTCGTCCTGCCGGCCAAACACGCGCACGTGCCCGCCCACCACCTGTCCGCTGGCCGCCGGGATCTCGTTGATCAGCACCTTGACCTGATGATCCTGGGCCGGTTCATGCGGCCGCAGCACGAACGCCGCCAGCTGCATGCCGGTGTTGATGAAGGCGTCGTTGCGCAGGCGCTCCTCCCACTTTTCGGCGGTGGCAGCGTCGTGCAGCGGACCGGGCATCAACAGGATGAGCGGCAAGGTTTCACTGGTGAGATTGCCGTTGGCGTCACGGCTGGCTTCGGTGTTTCCGGCTGCACCGGTGCCACCCGGTGCGGAACCTTCACTGGTGGCTTCTTTGCTCGTGCCACGGCGCATACGCCAGAACAGCAACGCGGCCAGACCCAGCGACAGACCGGCAAACACCGCCAGCGGGAAGCCAGGCAGGAAGCCCATCAGCAGCACCAGAATGGCACCGATCGCCAGCACGACGTTGCTGTTGAACAGCTCACCCAGGATGCTGGCCCCCAGGTTGTTGTCCTCACCGCTGACGCGGGTGACGATGAAGCCGGCGCTGATGCAGATCAGCAGAGCGGGAATCTGCGCCACCAGTCCATCACCGATGGTCAACAGGGTGAAGGTATTCAGTGCCTCGCCGAAGGGCATGCCATGCTGCAGCATGCCCACGGCGATGCCACCGAACAGGTTGACGAACACGATCACGATGCCGGCGATGGCGTCGCCCTTGACGAACTTCATTGCACCGTCGTACGAGCCATACAGCTGGCTTTCGCGTTCGACATCACGGCGGCGGCGCTGCGCCTCTTCGGAGGTGATGGCTTCGGCACGCAGGTCGGCGTCGATGCTCATCTGCTTGCCCGGCATGCCATCCAGCGAGAAGCGCGCGACCACTTCACCGATGCGCTCTGAACCCTTGGTGATGACGATGAACTGCACCAGCGTGATGATGGCGAAGATGACCGCGCCCACCACCAGATTGTCGGCGACCACGAACTCACCGAAGGCATTGATGATGTGCCCGGCGTCGGCGTCGACCAGGATCAGGCGACTGGTACTCACCGACAGCGCCAGCCGCATCAGGGTGGTGAACAGCAGCACCGAGGGAAAGGTGGAGAAGCTGAGGATGCGCTCCACGTAGAACGAGCTGAGGAAGATGACGATGGCCACGGCCATGTTCAGCGCGATCAGCACGTCCACCACCAGGGTGGGCAGCGGGATGATCAGCATGGCCACGACCACGGCCATCAGCACCACCAGCGCCAGCTCCGGCCGCAGCATGCCGCGCGCGCGGGCGGCCCATCCACCGTTCGGTGTCATCGCCGCGCTCATGCGAGTCCTCCAGCAAAGCCGCCGGCCTGGCCCCGGTCACGTTTCATGCTCTCCACTACCATCATCTCCAATTGCTCAATTGCGGCGGCGCGTGCTTCCGGGCCGGCCCAGATCGCATCGGGCAGGTCTTTCACGGCCCGGCGCAGGGCCTGAATCAGGCGCACCCGCTGGTCCGTGGCCAACGCCACGCGGGCGGCCGCCAGCGGACCGGTGAACAGTCCCTTCCAGTCCTGCAGGCCGCGCACGACATCCAGCAGGCCCACCACCACGGTGTCCGCGCGGGTAGCCATGCGCGAAAGGAGGCCGGTGCGTTCGATGTCGTGGACCAGCAACTGGTCCACCGAGCGCAGCACGGCCAACTTGCGCACCTGTCCCAGCAGATAGCCGAACTCGTGCAGCGAGGCGCTGGGATCGAGCGAGAACATGTCCGCTGCGATCGCCTGCTCCATGAAGTCGACAATGACGGCGCGTCGTTCAAATCCGTATTGCTCGATCCAGGTGATGTACTCGCCGGCGCAGTCGCGTGGATTGCCGAGGAAGTCGCGATAGCTCTGCCGCAAGGCCCGTGCTGACAGCTGCGTGCCACGCGCAGCCAACCGTGCCTTGACGGCGACATTGGCTCCGCCTCGGGTGGCCGCCCCCTGCCCCTGCGCGGCCTGTTCTTCCAGCAGCTGCTCGAGGCTGGCCTCCAGCAGCTCACGCATGGCCTCCAGTTCGTCGTCGCTCAACAGGGCACGCAGCACCGCCAGCACGTCACTGGGGTCCGGGAACAGCTGCTTGAGCAGCGACATCACCTGCGCAGGACTGCGCATGCCGCCGAGCAGTTCGCGGAAGCCGGACAGCTTCTGGTGGACTTTCTCGTCCAGCACATGGTCGATCCACGCTTCGGTGGCGAATGCGCTGGGGCCGTTCTGCTGATTGCGCCGCGTCGACAGCGACGCCAACAGGGCACTGGCGTCGTCGGCAGCCGCCATGGCCAGTGCCAGCGCACCGGGGCGGCGTGGCGCGGGGGTTGAGGTCCGTGTTTCGCCTTCGCCCTCGACCGTGTTTGAGGTGGATGCCTGTCGCGGGGCCTGCACCGGCACCGTCGTCGCAGGACGATTAATCGCGGGGAGCGCCATGTGCGGCCTCCATGGCAGGCAGGTCCTGCTTCATTTCCTGCAGCAGGTCCTGCGGCGACTCGCCGACTTCCTGGCCATACAGGCTCTGCAGGCGTGCGGCGTCGAGCATGTCCCGCTCGCCGAGCACCCGCGGCTGGATCAGGAACACACGCACCAGGTTCTCGTGGCTGCGGGTGTCCTGACCGAACAGCTTGCCGACGCCGGGCATGCGACGCAGACCGGGAATGCCGGTCTTGCCGTTGTCCAGCGACTGCCGGGTGTAACCCCCGATCAGCAGGCTGAGCTGATGCGGCACCCGTGCAACGGTATCGATGAGGGTGCGATTGACCATGGGCAGGCCGCCATCGAAGTTGGCACTCTGCGCTGCGCCGTCTTCGATGGTGAGCTGCATTTCCACTTCGTCATGGGTGGAAATGCGCGGACGCACGTTCACCAGGGTGCCGTAGGTCACCGGTTCGAGCGACGCCGTGCGCTCAGCCAGCAGCTGGGTGTAGAAGGTCTGGTTGCTATCGAAGTACGCGGGGACATTTTCCTGGGTCAGCAGTACCGGGCGCGACACGATCTGGGCATCGCCCGTGCTGGTCAGCGCCTGCACCGAGGCGAGGAAACGCGGGCCGTCCAGGGTGGTGGCCGGGATGCCGTCATTGATGCCGATCTGCAGGCGATTGCCGATGTTGATGCCGCCGCTCCAGCGCACCCCCAGGCGGTCCAGCTCGGTCTTCTTGATGTCGATGATCCACAGCGAGAGCTCGATCTGCTTGCGTGGGATGTCCAGTTCGGCGACCAGCCGCTTGATCTGTTCGATCTGCGTCAGCGTGCCGCGCACGATCAGGCTGTTGGTTTCCGAATAGGGCATCACCCGTGCCGGACCCGATCCGGACGATGCGCGCTCGGGCTGGGCAGCGGGAATGCGTGACGGCACCACGGCCGGCAAGGCTTCCTCGATCACGGCGGTGGGCTCGGCCGGGAGCGGGGCCGGCTGCTTGATCACCGTGCCGAAGTCGCCCAGCTGCAGGACTTCGGCCAGCGTCGACGCCATGCCCGGCGTCTCCTGGGTGTTGCCGCGCACCGCGTAGCGGCGGCCATTGACGAAGCTGTGTTCCAGCTTGATCACTTCCACATGATGCGGACTGGCATCCGCGCCTTCGTACAGGTCGTCCAGGTAACGTGCAGCGTTGAGCACGATGTCCACGTACACCGGCGGGCCGGCCACATAGAACGTGCCGTCGGCACCGCCGCCCCGCACCGGATAGCGCAGGTCGGCCAGGCGCGCCTTGCGCAGGAAGTCGTTGAGCGTGGCCACCGAGGTGGAGCGCAGCCGGCCCACCGCGTTCTTCTGCTCGCTGGCTTCGTACACGTAGATGGACTGGTTGTCGCTGTACCAGACCAGGCCGACGTCGGCCGAGACCTTGTTCAGCACCTCGAACGGGCGCGCCAGGTCGAAGCTGCCGCTGACCTTCTTGCGCTGCGCCTTGGCGCTGACCACCACGGCCTGACGGGCCTTGGCCCCGATGGCGTTGAGCAGGTGCTCGGCGCTTTCCGCACGCGAGACGAAACCCGATGCATGTGGCAGGTCAGCACGATCGGAGATGGCGGTGCCTTCCAGCGGGGTCTGCGCGCGAACCACGGGCGCACTGGCAACGAGGGCAACAACAGTCACGAACAACAGGGAATACGGCAGGGAACGCATGGATTACTCGGCAGGCGTCTTGACGGCGCGGTAGACAGAAAGAGGAGAGCAGCCGATCAGGGCCTTGATGTCGGTACAGAAGTGCGACAACGAGGCGTAGCCATGGTCGGCAGCCAGGTAGGTGAACGAGCGCGCCCGGCCCGGGTAGGCCAGCAGCGTCCGCGCGGCGCGCAGGATGCGCAGCTCGCGTTTCAGTGACCGCCCCAGCACCTGCCGGCAGCGACGGTGAAACTGGGCCGACGACAATCCATAGCGCTCGGCGAGCGCTGCCACGCTGTGCTCGCTTCCTTCATTGAGCAGGAAGCGCATCAGGCCGTAGCTTTCGCTGCGGGCCAGGTGGCGCAGCAGCGCCGCCAGCGGGGTGGCTTCAACGTGATCGACCGCCATGCACTGCGGCGCGCGCGCCAGCTGGTCGATCAGCCAGCTGGCCGCCACTTCGGGGTCTTCCAGCGCGGCGGCGACCGGCCAGCACACCCGCGGCGGCTCACCGCTGTGACGCACGGCCTCACGGACATGGTCAAAATGGGCCAGTGCGCGCGCCATGCCACTGCCGGCCAGGGCATGCACGGTGAGCCCGGGATGCCTCGGCGCGGCGGCCCCGGCCAGCAGCACCCGCTGCCCGGGTGCGACCGACACCCGGCTGCCTGCAATGGACAGCACCACGCTGTCCTGCCCTGCATTGACGATCACCTGCATGCTTCACCTCCCGTTCGGACCGGATCACGCGGACGGCGCGGTTGGCACCTTCTTGGACACGGCCGGCATGATGGCGACGGGGGGAGATAGAGGCTCTACAAGAAATTCGAAAGCGCCGTCGGTTTGGGGTATACCCGTTGTCCTGTTCAGTAGTCGCACGCCCGGCGTGCACGGAATTCCCGTATGTCCTCTCCCCTGCTCGGCCTTCACCACGTGGCGCTGATCTGCGCCGACTACCCGCGCTCGCGCGACTTCTACGTCCGGGTTCTGGGCCTGACCGTGCTGGCCGAGCACTACCGGGACGCCCGCGACTCCTGGAAGCTGGACCTGGGCCTGCCTGACGGAGGCCAACTCGAGTTGTTCTCGTTTCCTGAGCCGCCACCCCGGCCCAGCCGACCGGAAGCACAAGGCCTGCGCCATCTCGCGTTCAGGGTGGTGGCGCTGGAGCCGGTGATCGAGCGGTTGTCGGCGGAGGGGGTGGTGTGCGAGCCGATCCGGGTAGATGAGTACACCGGGCGGCGGTTTACTTTTTTTGCCGACCCGGATGGGCTGCCGCTGGAGTTGTATGAGATGGCCTGAATGGATTCAGGTACAGCGCAGCGGGGCAGAGCCCCGCTCTACGGCACACTCGTTCCGTACCTTGGCGAATGGGTATACAGTGCCCCTGTACCGGCGTCGCCGGCGTTCACGAAACATCCCTGGGAGGGGACCATGCGCAATACGTTCAAGACCCTGCTGCTGGCGCTGCCGCTGGTGATGGCGGCATTCTCGGCCAGCGCCGCCGACAGCGCGGTGGGCCGCTGGAAGACCATTGACGACAAGACCGGCAAAGTGAAGTCGATCGTTGAGATCAGCCAGGCCGCCAACGGCACGCTCAGCGGCAAGGTGGTGGAAGTGCTGCATTCGGACAAGGGCCCCAATCCGGTCTGCGACGACTGCAGCGGGGCCAACAAGGGCAAGCCGGTGAAAGGCATGACCATCCTGTGGAACCTCAAGCAGGACAAGGGCAGCACCACCGAGTGGTCCGGCGGCACGGTGCTCGATCCCGCCAACGGCAAGACCTACAAGTCCAAGCTGGAGCTGCAGCCGGGCGGCAAGAAGCTGGACATGTCCGGCTGCGTGGCCTTCATCTGCCGCGCCCAGACCTGGGTTCGCGAATAAGCAGCGGGCTGCGGGCCATTCGCGTCCACCCAAAGGCCGAAGCGGCAACGCTTCGGCCTTTTGTCTTGACAGGGCATGCGATAATCCCGCGTTCCCCTGGCAACTGCGTTCATCATGACCCGCACCGCTCTCGTCACCACCGCCCTGCCCTACGCCAACGGCCCCCTGCACCTGGGTCATCTGGTCGGCTACATCCAGGCTGACATCTGGGTACGCGCGCGTCGAATGAGCGGCGACAAGACCTGGTTCGTGTGCGCCGACGACACCCACGGCACGCCGATCATGCTCGGCGCAGAAAAAGCCGGCGTGACCCCGGAAGTGTTCATCGCCAACATCCAGGCCAGCCACGAGCGCGACTTTGCCGCGTTCGGGGTCGACTTCGACCATTACGACTCGACCAACTCGGCCGGCAACCGCGCCCTGACCGAAGCGTTCTACGCCAAGCTGGAAGCCAACGGCCACATCTCGCGGCGTTCGGTGGCGCAGTTCTACGACCCGGACAAGGGCATGTTCCTGCCCGACCGCTACATCAAGGGCATCTGCCCGACCTGTGGCAGCGCGGACCAGTATGGCGACAACTGCGAAGTGTGCGGCTCGACCTATGCGCCGACCGACCTGAAGGAGCCGAAGTCGGTTATTTCCGGTGCTACGCCCGAGATCCGCGATTCGGAGCACTTCTTCTTCGAGGTGGGCCGCTTTGAGACCTTCCTGCGCGAGTGGCTGGACGGCGACGTTGCCCTGCCCGGCGTGAAAGCCAAGCTGGGCGAATGGCTGAATGCCGAAGGCGGCCTGCGCGCCTGGGACATCTCCCGCGACGCACCGTATTTCGGCTTCGAGATTCCGGGCCAGCCGGGCAAGTACTTCTACGTCTGGCTGGACGCGCCGATCGGCTACCTGTCCAGCTTCCAGGCCCTGTGCGCGAAGACCGGCGAGGACTTCGAGTCGCACCTGCGTGCGGGCACCAGCACGGAACTGCACCACTTCATCGGCAAGGACATCGTCAACTTCCACGGCCTGTTCTGGCCGGCGGTGCTGCATGGCACCGGCCATCGCGCCCCCACCCGCCTGCACGTGAACGGTTACCTGACCGTGGAAGGCGCGAAGATGTCCAAGTCGCGCGGCACCTTCGTGATGGCGCGCACCTATCTGGACGTGGGCCTGGAACCGGAAGCGCTGCGCTATTACTTCGCGGCCAAATCCAGCGGCGGTGTCGACGACCTGGATCTGAACCTGGGTGACTTCGTCGCGCGCGTGAACGCCGACCTGGTCGGCAAGTTCGTCAATCTGGCCAGTCGCTGCGCCGGCTTCATCAGCAAGCGCTTCGACGGCCGTCTGGCCGATGCGCTGCCCGATCCCGCGCAGTACGACCGCTTCGTGGCGGCGCTGGCCCCGATCCGCGAAGCCTACGAACGCAATGACCCGGCCGCAGCGCTGCGCCTGACCATGGCACTGGCCGACGAAGCCAACCGCTACATCGATGACCAGAAGCCGTGGGTGATTGCCAAGCAGGAAGGGGCCGAGGCCCAGCTGCAGGCAGTCTGCACCCAGGGCCTGAACCTGTTCCGGGTGCTGGTGACCGCGCTCAAGCCGGTGCTGCCCGCCACAGCGGCGCAGGCCGAGGCCTTCCTGGCCTCGCCGGTGCAGTCCTGGACCGACATCGTCCGCCCGCTCACCGCGCACACCATTGCGGTGTTCGTCCCCCTGTTCACCCGTATTGACCCGAAACTGATCGACGCCATGACCGACGCTTCCAAGGACACTCTCGCCGCCGCTCCGACGGCCGCCGCCCCGGCCAAGGCCGCCAAGCCGGCCGCTGCTGCGCCGGCACCGGCTGCCGCCCCTGCCGCCGCAGGCGACGCCGCTCCGGCCTACATCGGCATTGACGACTTCGCCAAGCTGGACCTGCGCATCGGCAAGGTGCTGGTGTGCGAATTCGTCGAGGGCTCGGACAAGCTGCTGCGCTTCGAGCTGGACGCCGGCGAGCTGGGCAAGCGTCAGATCTTCTCCGGCATCCGCGGCAGTTACGGCGAGCCGGAAGCCCTGGTCGGCCGCAGCGTGGTGTTCATTGCCAACCTGGCTCCGCGCAAGATGCGCTTCGGCTTGAGCGAAGGCATGATCCTGTCGGCGGGTTTTGACGGCGGCGCACTGGCGCTGCTGGACGCCGACAGCGGCGCACAGCCGGGTATGCCGGTTCGCTGATCGGATAACGGTGCCACGACCGCGACCCGGTCGTGGTCTGCCTGGGAGGGCGGAACGTGGAACTGGCGCTGTTCGATTTCGACAACACCGTCACTGACTGTGACACCTACGCCCGCTTCCTGCGTCGCGTAGCTACCCCCGAGCAGCTCGCACACGCGTGGTGGAAGGTCGGACCCTGGCTGCTGGCGTACCGGCTGAAGCTGATCTCGGCCGAGCGGATCCGCGCCCGGGTCACCCGGCTGGTCATGCGCGATCGCCACGGCGACGACATCGCCGCGCAGGCCGCCGGTTTCGCCCGCGAGGTGCTGCCCGAGGTCGTGCAGCCGCAGATGCTGGAGCAGATCCGCTGGCACCTGAAGCAGCACCACACCGTGGTGATCGTATCCGGATCACTGGATCTGTACCTGCGGCCGTGGTGCGAAAATCTCGGCGTGGAACTGATCTGCAACCGTCTGGAAGGCAAGGACGGCCGACTGACCGGGCGTTATGCCGATGGCGACTGCGGACCGCACAAAGCCGAACGCATTCGGAGCCGCTATGACCTGTCGCGTTATCTGCGCATCCACGCGTATGGTGACAGTCGGGAAGACCAGCCGATGCTGGCGCTCGCCCACGAGCGCTGGTATCGCGGCAAACCCATGAAATGAAACCACCGCGCAGCAGACGCCACGCATGAAAGCCCTTCGCACACCCCTGACCGAACGCCTGGACCGGCTGCTGCCGCAGACCCAGTGTGGGCAATGCGGCTTTGAGGGCTGCCGGCCCTACGCCGAAGCGATGGCGCGCGGCGACGCAGGCGTGGAGCGCTGCCCGCCCGGTGGTGATGCCGGTGCGCGTGCGCTGGCGCACGTGCTGGGCGTACCTGCGGTGCCGTTTGATCGCAGCCGGGGGGCACACAAACCCGCGCAGGTGGCGGTGGTGGTGGAAGCCGACTGCATCGGCTGCACCAAGTGCATCCAGGCCTGCCCCGTGGATGCGATCGTGGGCGGTGCCAAGTACATGCACACCGTCCTGCCCGATCTGTGTACCGGCTGCGAGCTGTGCATTCCACCGTGTCCGGTGGATTGCATCGAATTGATTACGGCAGCGCGGCGGTAACCACGATCTCCACCTTCCACGCCGGATCGGCCAGCTTGGCTTCGACGGTGGCGCGGGCGGGGGTCATGCCGGCGACCACCCATTCGTCCCACGCGGCATTCATGCCGGCGAAATCATTGATATCGGCCAGGAACACTTCCGCGCGCAGGATGTGCTGCTTGTCGCTGGCCACCAGCGCGAGCAGCTTGTCGATCTCCGCCAGCACCTGGCGGGTCTGGCCGGTGATGTCCTGGCTGGTGTCTTCGGGGATCTGCCCCGACAGATAGGCGACCTTGTTGTGGACGGTCATTTCGGACATGCGCGGACCGACGTCAAAACGCTCCAACATGGGGAAGTCTCCTCTGCAATGAACCCCCATTGTCGCCGATGCGCCCGCCCTCTTGGCAACGGCAGGGCCGAAGCGCACGATGCGCCGTCGCGGTACGCCACGTACGTTGACGTCTTCATCGCCCTGCCCGGAGCACGATGTCCAGATGACCGATACTTCCCCTGCGCCGGCTGCGGCGCATTCCGGCTGGCGGCGTGCCGCCACCGTGGTGTTCAGCCTGGGCATCCTGGCACTGGCCCTGCACGGGCTGGCCAACGAGTTCGACGAGCACGGCTACCGCGCCATCCGCGAGGCGTTCCGGGCCCTGGGCAGCGGGCAGATCGCACTGACCGTGCTGCTCGGGCTGGCCAGCTACGCGTGCTTGATCGGCTTTGACGCAATTGGCCTGCGCCGCAGCGGCAAGCGCCTGCATCCGGCGCGGATCGGCATCACCGCCTTCCTCGCACACACCTTGGGCCAGACCCTGGGCTTCGCGGCACTGACCGGCGGTGCGGTGCGCCTGCGCGGCTATGGACGTGCGGGCTTGAGCCTCGGCGAGATCGGCCAGGTGGTGCTGATGAGCACGCTGGGTTTCCTGTTCGGAGCGTGGGTGCTGCTGGGGCTGGCGTTCGTACTTGAACCCGGGGCAGCCGCACTGGCGTTGCCGGTACCCAAGCCAGTCGTGCGCGTGCTCGGGGTGCTGGCGTTGCTGGCCTACGTGGCCACGGCGCTGCTGGTGGGCCGCGAAGGACGCACCTTCCGCATCCGCGGGCATGCGCTGTGGCTGCCGGACCGGCGCACGATGCTGGGCGTCACTGCGCTGAGCGTAGTGGAACTGGTACTGGCGGCTGCCGCGTTCTATGTGCTGTTGCCGATGGACACCCCCACCGGGCTGCCGGGCTTCGTCGGACTGTATCTGGTGGCGGTGCTGGCAGGCTTGATCTCCAGCGTGCCGGCCGGGCTGGGCGTGTTCGAGTGGAGCTTGCTGAAACTGCTGCCGCAGGTGCCACCGGCCGCCGTGCTCGCTGCCGCATTGATCTACCGGGTCACCTACTACGTGCTGCCGCTGCTGCTGGCGACCGTGCTTGCGGTTGCGCCGGCGCTGCGCCGGCCGCTGCGCGCCGGTGCCGGCGCGACCCGCGCCGGCTGGACCGCGCTGCGCCCGTGGCTGCCGCAGATCATCGCGCTGGCGGTGTTCAGCGTGGGCGCGGCGC
>NZ_JASCOZ010000052.1 GCF_029960115.1 Stenotrophomonas sp. PS02289 | reverse complement strand
CGCACACCGTTGGGGAACGACCACGCCCGGGCCGGTCCCGGGCGTGGTCGTGCAAGGGTGCCGGTTTTTCGACGCCGGGCTTCTGTCGCGCTTCTCGCGACCCGCGCTCACGGCGGAACTGCGTCACATTTTTCGCGCCAGTTCGCTGACAGGTCGCGACAACGGACGCTCACACACCTTCACATCACCACAAATCTGAACCACTCAGTGATTTCGGCACAGGGCTTGCAAGGTATCCGGGTGTAATCCCCCATCCCTGTTTTCGGAACGCTTCAGATGTCACATTCCGTCACTTCGATCCTGTCCCAGATCCGCACCTATCAGACCCAGATGGGTACCACGGCGGTCAATCCGCTGGCCGAGTCGCCGCAGACCAATGCGCTGCAGGGACTGGCTGGCACGCAGGTCGTACAGGCCCCCAGCTTCACCGACACCCTCAAGGGTGCACTGGCCGGCGTCAACGAGGCCCAGCAGAAGTCCGGCGCGCTGGCCCGCGCCTTTGAACTGGGCGAACCCGGTGCCGACCTGGCCAAGGTCATGGTCGCCTCGCAGCAGTCCCAGATCGCCTTCCGCGCCACCGTGGAAGTCCGCAACCGTCTCGTCCAGGCTTACCAGGACGTGATGAACATGCCGCTGTAAGGATAGACCCGCATGGCCCTGTCGCTCACCAAGGAATCCCTGAACGCCGAAAAGGCGGGCCAGTGGTTTGACCGGCTGCAAAGCCTGCAGATCACCCGTCGGCTCGGCCTGATGGCGATGATCGCCGTGGCCGTGGCGGCGGGCCTGCTCGTGTTCTTCTGGTCGCAGAAGCCGGGCATGGTGCCGCTGTACACCGGGCTCGACCAGAAGGCGACCGCCGAGGCGACCGACCTGCTGCGCGCCGCGCAGATTCCTTTCGAGCTCGACCCGGCCACCGGCGGCATCACCGTACCGGAGAAGAACCTGCACGACGCACGCTTGAAGCTGGCCGGCTCCGGCCTGACCGACAGCGGCCGCCTCGGCTTTGAACTGATGGAGCGTGATCCGGGCTTCGGCGTCAGCCAGTTCATGGAGAACGCCCGCTACCAGCACTCGCTGGAAACCGAACTGTCGCGCACCATCAATACCCTGCGCCCGGTGCGCGATTCGCGCGTGCACCTGGCCATTCCCAAGCCGAGCGCCTTCACCCGCCAGCGCGACGTCGCCAGCGCGTCGGTGGTGCTGGAACTGCGCGGCGGCCAGCAGCTCGAGCGCGGCCAGATCGACGCCATCGTGCACATGGTGGCGGCGAGCATTCCCGATCTCGCTGCAGAGCGCGTCACCGTGGTGGACCAGAGCGGGCGCATGCTCAGCGTGTCCGACCCGAACAGCGAAGCGGCAGTGAATGCCGCCCAGTTCGAGCAGGTCCGCCGCCAGGAAACCTCGTTCAACCAGCGCATCCGCGAACTGCTGGAACCGATGACCGGCCCGGGCCGCGTCAACCCGGAAGTCAGTGTGGACATGGACTTCTCGGTCACCGAAGAAGCGCGCGAGCTGTACAACGGCGAGCCGCAGAAGCTGCGCAGCGAGCAGACCAGCGAAAACACCAGCACCGAAGCCGGCCCGCAGGGCGTGCCGGGTGCGGCCAGCAACACCCCGCCGGGTGCGGCCGCCGCTCCGCCGACCGCGCAGACCCCGACCGAAACCTCACGCAACGCGACCCGCAACTACGAGCTCGACCGCACCCTGCAGCACACCCGCCAGCCGGCTGGCCGCATCAAGCGGGTCTCGGTGGCGGTGCTGCTGGACAACGTGCCGCGGCCTGGAGCCAACGGCAAGACCGTGGAACAGCCGCTGTCGGCGGCCGAGCTGACCCGCGTGGAAGCGCTGGTCAAGCAGGCGGTCGGCTTCAATGCCGAGCGCGGTGACACGGTGAGTGTGATGAACGCGCCGTTCGTGCGCGAAACCACTCCGGTGGAAGCCCCGAAGTGGTGGGAAATGCCGCAGGTGCAGGACGGTCTGCGTCTGCTGCTCGGTGCCATCGTGGTGCTGGCCCTGCTGTTCGGCGTGCTGCGCCCGGCCCTGCGCTCGATCACCGGATCGGACAAGCCGGTCAAGGAATTGGCGCAGGAACCGCACAGCGCCGATGTGCAGCTGGTGGACGATGGCGAAGGCCTGCCACTGCTCGCCGGTGACCGCGTCAACCTGTCCGGCAACGAGCCGCTGGCACTGCCGGTGGACTCCTACGAGGAACGACTGCGCATGGCGCGTGAAGCTGTAAAGACCGATTCCAAGCGCGTGGCCCAGGTGGTCAAGGGCTGGGTGGCCAATGATTGAGACCCCTGCATCGCTGAGCGGCGTACAGCGCGCCGCCGTCCTGTTGCTGTCGCTGGGTGAACTGGAGGCGGCCGAAGTGCTGCGCCACATGGAACCCAAGGAGGTGCAGAAGATCGGCATCGCCATGGCCACCATGAGCGACATCACGCGCGACCAGGTCGACCGGGTGATGGAGCAGTTCAACACCGAACTGCACTCCAAGACCTCGCTGGGCGTGGGCTCGGACGACTACATCCGCAACATGCTGGTGCAGGCGCTGGGCAGCGAGAAGGCCGGCAACCTGATCGACCGCATCCTGCTCGGGCGCAACACCACCGGCCTGGACGCACTGAAGTGGATGGACCCGCGCGCGGTGGCCGACCTGGTCCGCAACGAGCATCCGCAGATCATCGCCATCGTCATGGCCCACCTGGAAACCGACCAGGCCGCCGAGGCACTCAAGCTGCTGCCGGAGCGTACCCGCGTCGATGTGCTGCTGCGCATCGCCACCCTGGACGGCATCCCGCCCAATGCACTGAACGAGCTCAACGAGATCATGGAACGCCAGTTCGCCGGCAACCAGAACCTGAAGTCGTCCAACATCGGCGGCGTGCAGTGCGCGGCCAACATCCTCAACTTCATGGACAGCGGCCAGGACCAGGCCATCCTCGGTGAGATCTCGCGCATCGACGCGCCGCTGAGCGCCCGCATCCAGGAAAAGATGTTCGTGTTCGACGACCTGATCGACCTGGAAGACCGCGAAATGCAGCTGGTGCTGCGCGAAGTCAGCGGCGAGCGGCTTGGCCTGGCGCTGCGCGGTGCCGACATCAAGGTGCGCGACAAGATCACCCGCAACATGTCCCAGCGTGCCGCCGAGATCCTGCTCGAAGACATGGAGGCACGCGGCCCGGTGCGTCTGTCCGACGTCGAGGCGGCGCAGCGCGAGATCCTGGCCATCGTCAAGCGCATGGCCGATGAAGGCACGGTCGCCTTGGGTGGCAGTGCGGAGGCCATGCTATGAACCACGCCGTGCGCTGGATGGCTCCGGACCTGCTGGCCGAACCCCGCCTGCCCCAGGACGATCACTTCGACCTGGCCGGATTGGAGCCCGAACACGAGCCCGAACCGGTCCTGCAGCCGCCGACCCTGGAGGAGATCCAGCAGATCCAGGACGCAGCCGAAAAGGAAGGCTTCGAGCGCGGCCATGCCGACGGTCATGCGCAGGGCCAGGCCGAAGTGCGGCGACTGGTTGCGCAGATCGAAGGCATCCTGGACAACTTCAGCCGGCCGCTGGTGCGACTGGAAAACGAGGTCGTGGCCGCACTGGGCGAGCTGGCGGTGCGCATTGCCGGCACCTTGGTCGGCCGCGCCTACGAGGCCGACCCGGCCCTGCTCGGCCAGCTGGTGCATGAAGCCGTCGACGCCGTGGGCGGAGCCAGCCGCGACGTCGAGGTGCGCCTGCACCCGGACGATATCGCCGCACTCTCACCGCTGTTGCAGCTTTCACCGCAGCAACGCCTGGTGCCCGACCTCAGCCTGAGCCGCGGCGACCTGCGCGTGCACGCCGAAGCCGTGCGCGTCGACGGCACCCTCGATGCGCGCCTGCGCGGTGCACTGGACGCGGTGCTGCGCACCACCGGAGCCGGCGCATGAACACCGAACCCATGACCCCGCCGCCCGCCGACTGGGCCGCCGCCCGCAACCTGCGCCTGGCTGCACGTCTGGACGGCATCCGCCCGGACGCCACGCATGGGCGCGGCCTGATCCGCGAAGGCGTGCTGCGCCGCGCGGTCGGACTCACCCTGGAGGCGGTCGGCTGCGAATCGCCGATGGGTGCCAGCTGCAAGGTGGAAGTCGCCGGCGGAGCCTGGGTGGACGCGGAAGTAGTCGGCTTTGCCGGCGAACGCACCTACCTGATGCCCAGCGCCGAACTGCACGGCCTGCTGCCCAATGCCCGCGTGGTGCCGGTGCTCGGCCGTGGCGGCGTGGAAGTAGGTGAAGGCCTGCTTGGCCGCGTGATCGACAGCGACGGCGTACCGCTGGATGGCAAAGGCCCGATCCGCGCCGAAGGTACCGTCGGCATGGCCGGCGTGGCGATCAACCCGCTCGCCCGCGAACCCATCACCCAGCCCCTGGACGTCGGCGTGCGCGCGATCAACGCGCTGCTGCCGATTGGTCGCGGGCAGCGCGTCGGCCTGTTCGCCGGTTCCGGCGTGGGCAAGTCCACCCTGCTCGGCATGATGACCCGCTACACCTCGGCCGATGTGATCGTGGTCGGCCTGATCGGCGAACGTGGCCGCGAAGTGCGCGATTTCGTCGAAAGCACGCTCGGCGAAGAAGGCCTGCGCCGCGCCGTGGTCGTGGCCAGCCCGGCCGACCGGCCGCCGCTGGCGCGCCTGCACGGTGCCTACCGCGCCACGGCCATCGCCGAATGGTTCCGCGACCAGGGCTTGAACGTGCTGCTGCTGATGGATTCGCTCACCCGCTTCGCCCAGGCGCAGCGCGAGATCGGCCTGTCGGTGGGCGAGCCGCCCACGACCCGCGGCTATCCGCCGTCGGTGTTCGCCAAACTGCCGGCACTGGTGGAGCGCGCCGGCAACGGGGCCAAAGGTCGCGGTTCGATCACCGCCTTCTACACCGTGCTCACCGAAGGCGACGACCCGCAGGATCCGATTGCCGACGCCGCCCGCGCCATTCTGGACGGCCACATCCTGCTCTCGCGCCGGGTCGCCGACAGCGGCCTGTACCCCGCCATCGACGTTGAATCCTCGGTCAGCCGCGTGGTCACGGAAATCGCCGACGAACCCTGGCGCCTGCGCATCCGCAAGCTCAAGCGACTGGTCTCTGCGTATTCGGCCAACCGCGACCTGATCGCCATCGGCGCGTATCAGCGCGGCAATGACCCGGCCACCGACGAAGCGCTGGAGCGCTGGTCGGAGATTGTTGAATTCCTGGGCCAGGACGTCGGCAAGGCCGCCGACCTCCCGCACAGCCAGGCCGCATTGAAGCAATTGGTGGAAAGAGAGAACTAAGCCATGATCCAGTCCAAGCGCATTGACCCCCTGCTCAAGCGGGCCCAGGACCATGAAGATGCCGTCGCCCGCGACCTGGCCGAGCGCCAGCGTGTGCTCGACACCCACCTCGCCCGGCTCGAGGAGCTGCGTCGCTACGCCGAGGAGTACGCCAACGCCCAGATGGCGGCCACCAGCCCGGCCCAGTTACTCAACCGCCGCGCCTTCCTGGATCGCCTCGACAGTGCGGTCGCCCAGCAGCGCCAGACCGTCGACAGCAACCGCGAAAAAGTCGAAGCCGAGCGCGCCCGTCTGATCCTCGCCAGCCGTGACAAGGCCGTGCTCGAACAGCTGGCCGCCAGCTATCGCGCCCAGGAAAAGGTCCTGATCGACCGCCGCGACCAGCGCGAGATGGACGACATCGGTGCGCGCCGCAGCCGCCAGACCCAGAACCAGGATGCCGAATCCGGAGGTACCCCGTGATGTCCCCCACCCTCCTCGGCGGCAGCGCCCCGTCCACTACCTCCAGCACCCCCGGCGCCTCCGCCGGCAGCAGCAACAGCGCCAGCAGCGGCACCGGTGGCCGCCAGGACTTTGACGCCCTGCTCAAGGGCGGCAAAGACAGCGCACGTGCGCCCGAGGCCTCCGCCAAACCCAAGCCCAAAAGCGCCGACAGCAACCCGAGCAAAGACGACACCACTGCGGCAAAAGACCCCACCGGCAAGCGCACCACCGACAAGCCCGGCCACGCCGACGAGACGTCCAGCGACGCCACCGCCCCCACCACCGCAAGCGCAGAGGCCAGTTCCCCCGCTGAGTCCGCCGCCGGTGACGAGGCCGATGCCGCGCCCTGGCCCCCCCTCGGCCTGGCCGGGCTCGCCCTGACCGGTCTCGTCCCCGCCGCGACGGATGCGCCGGCGGCCCCCGCCGCCACGCCTGTGGTTTCCGACCCGCTGTTGGCGGGCAAGACGGACACCCTGCTGACCGCAACCCCGCCTGCGCCCGCAGCCGGCACCCCCAACGCCGCCGCGCCGGCGATCAACGCCGCTGCGGCCAGCGCCGACGCCGGCCCCATCGCCCTGCCCCTGGACGCCGCCGCCAACGACGACATCGCCCTGCCCAAGGCCCTCGCCGACGCCCTGACCGCCAGTGCCGCTGACGCCGACGCCCCGACCACCCCGTTCCTGCACGCCCTGCAGACCGCCGCCGAGCTCAAGACCGGTGCCGCCAGCACCCCATTCGCCGGCAGCCCCACCGCCACCCCGCACGTCGGTGGCGAGTCCTTCGACGAGGACATCAGCGCCCGCATCGGCTGGCTTGCCGACCAGAAGATCGGCCACGCCACCATCAAGGTCACCCCCCATGACCTCGGCCTGATCGAGGTCCGCCTGCAGATGGACGGCGACAAGGTCCACGCCAGCTTCAGCAGCGCCCATGCCGACGTCCGCCACGCCCTGGAAAGCACCCTGCCCCGACTGCGGGAAATGCTGAACGACCAGGGCTTCCAGCTCGGCAATGCCGACGTAGGTCATCAGCAGACCGCGCAGGATGGGAAGTCCGGCGGTGGCAACAGTGAACGCGGCGGGATCGGCGGTGGTGATGAGCCAGGGATGGTGGAGACCACCGTCAGTTCGGCCCAATTGATGCGCCAGCGCGGGTTGTTGGACGCATACGCGTAATCGGGAAAGCGCCAAAGCCGGCGTCGATCCAGGGTCACGCGTTACAGAACGCGGATCCGTTCACGGCAGTCGTCTTACGACCGACTCTACCGCTTCTGGCTCCGTCACCGACCACCTGTCGAGGGCGGGTCGGGGTGGGTTGGAGGGGGCGTGAGCCGCATGGATGCGGCGACCGAGCTTACAGGGACGTACTTGCGGCGTCCCCCGGAACGCCCACCCCGACCTGCCCAGCCAGACGGCAACACAGAGCCGATGCTTTTGACGTTGACGTTGACGTTCGCGAACGCCCAGGCACCGCCTGGGCCGGCCAACGGCCGGCGCTACCGGGGTGCGCCAGAATTCCGGCAGTGAGCATGGACAGCCATTCGGCACAGCGCTTGCATGTAGCCAGGAAGCAATCCAATGGAGCTTCCCCTCGTGGCCGCAGCCGCTGATAAAACCAAGAAATCCGCCGACAAGGACAAGGCCGCCAAGCCGCGCAGCCCGTTGCTCATCTCCGCCCTGATCGCCGTGCTCGCCGCCGGTGCCGCTGGCGGCGGCGTCTGGTACTTCACCCAGAGCCACGACGAGAAGGCCCCCGACAAGAAGGCCGCCGCCAAGCCCGCCGTGCCCGCCCCTGCCCAGTACTTCGGGCTCGAGCCCCCCTTCGTCGTCAACCTCAGCAGCAGCTTCGACGGCCCCCGCTACCTGCAGGTCGAAGTCCAGCTCATGACCCGCGACCCCGCCGCGCTCGAAGCCCTCAAGCTCCACGCCCCCGCCATCCGCGCCAAGCTGCTCATGCTGTTCTCGCAGGTTGAGCCCGCCCAGATCGCCGATCGCGCCGGCAAGGAAAAGCTGCAGGCTGATTCCCTCGCCGAAGTGCAGAAGCTGATGAAGGCCGAAACCGGCACCAACAGCGTCGACGAACTGCTGTTCACCAGCTTCGTCACCCAGTAAGGGCCGCCCCATGAATGACCTGCTTTCCCAGGACGAGATCGACGCCCTACTGCATGGCGTCGACTCGGGCGCGGTCGAAACCAAGGAAGACCTGGCTCCGCCCGGTGAAGCCCGCAATTACGACTTCGCCAGCCAGGACCGGATCATCCGTGGGCGCATGCCCACCCTGGAAATGGTCAACGAGCGCTTTGCCCGCCTCTGGCGCATCGGCCTGTTCAACCTGATCCGCCGCTCCGCCGAACTGTCCGTGCGCGGCATCGAGCTGATCAAGTTCAACGATTACATGCACTCGCTGTATGTGCCCACCAATCTGAACCTGATCCGCTTCAAGCCGCTGCGTGGCACCGGCCTGATCGTGTTCGAACCCACCCTCGTGTTCGCCATCGTCGACAACTTCTTCGGCGGCGACGGACGCTACCCCACCCGCATCGAAGGCCGCGAGTTCACCGCCACCGAAATGCGCGTCATCCACCTGCTGCTCAAGCAGACCTTCGCCGACCTGCGCGAAGCCTGGGCCCCGGTCATGGATGTCGAGCTCGAGTACATCAACTCCGAGATCAACCCGCACTTCGCCAACATCGTCACCCCGCGCGAGTACGTCGTGGTCTGCCGCCTGCATGTGGAACTTGACGGCGGCGGCGGCGACATCCACGTCACCCTGCCGTACTCGATGCTCGAACCGATCCGCGAGCTGCTCGACGCCGGCATCCAGAGCGACCGCAACGACCGCGATGAAAGTTGGGGTGTGATGCTGCGCGAACAGCTCAACATCGCCGAAGTCACCCTGTCCACGGTGCTTGCCAGCAAGCGCATGAGCCTGCGTGAACTCACCAAGCTGAAAGTCGGCGACGTCCTGCCCATTGACCTGCCCAACCAGGTGCCGTTGTGCGTGGAGAACATCCCGGTATTCACCGGCCAGTTCGGCATCGCCAACGGCATGAACGCCGTAAAGATCACCGCTACCCATCCGCCCGGCAACCGTCCGCGCGGGCCCGTCATCCAGGAAGACCCGCAATGAACGACATCGAAAACAACGAACCGGCTGCCGCCCAGTTTTCCGACCTGCACGCCGAAGATGCCGGTGCCCCGGATCTGAATCTGGACGTGATCCTGGACGTGCCGGTGACGCTGTCGCTGGAAGTCGGTCGCGCCCGCCTGCCGATCCGCAACCTGCTGCAGCTCAACCAGGGCTCGGTGGTCGAACTGGAACGCGGTGCCGGCGAATCGCTGGACGTGTTCGTCAACGGCACCCTGATCGCCCACGGCGAAGTCGTGGTCATCAACGACCGCTTCGGCGTGCGCCTGACCGACGTGGTCAGCCCGAGCGAGCGGATCCGGAGACTGCGTTGATCATCCACGCGCTTGTCGCCGCCGGCGCGCCGGCGGCCAAGGTCGGCCAGCACGCCGCGGCGGCACCCAGCATGTTCGGGGCCGTCCTCGCGCTGCTGGCCGTGCTGGCCCTGATCGTCGGCCTGGGCTGGGTGCTCAAGCGCCTGCCCGGCAGCGGCTTCAAACCCGCCGAAGGCCTGCGCGTGGTCGCCAGCCTCAACGTGGGTGCCAAGGAGCGCGTCGTGGTGGTCGAAGTCAACGGGCAGCAGTTGCTGCTGGGCGTCACCGCCGGCGGCATCAACACCCTGCATCAGCTGCCTGAAGCCCTTCCCATTCCCGAACCGGCGCGCCTGCCGGACCTGAAAAACCTGCCGAATTTCGCGCAGTTGCTGCAGCAGCGGCTGCGCAAGGAAAAATGATCATGCGTGGCCCCCGACCGTCCTGGACCCGTTACCTGCCGTTGCTGTTGCTGCTGTTGCTGTGCGCCCTGCCCGCCCTGGCGATGGCCGCCCCCGGCGCGCCGGCCGTGCCGGCGCTGCCGGATGTCAACGTCGGCAAGATCGGCGGCCAGAATGTAAGCCTGCCGCTGCAGACCCTGCTGCTGATGACGGCGATCACCCTGATCCCGTCGATGCTGCTGGTGCTGACCGCATTCACCCGCATCATCATCGTGCTGGGCCTGCTGCGCCAGGCGCTGGGCACCGGCCAGACCCCGTCCAACCAGGTGCTGCTGGGCCTGGCCCTGTTCCTCACCGCGATGGTCATGCTGCCGGTCTGGCAGAAGGCCTGGGGCAGCGGCATGGCTCCCTATCTCAACGGTGAAATCGACTTCCAGACCGCCTGGAATCTGACGACCCAGCCGCTGCGCGCGTTCATGCTCGCGCAGATCCGCGAAACCGACCTGATGACCTTCGCCGGCATGGCCGGTCACGGCACCTATGCCAGTCCCGATGACATTCCGTTCCCGGTGCTGGTCGCCTCGTTCGTCACCAGTGAGCTGAAGACCGCGTTTGAGATCGGCTTCCTGATTTTCATTCCCTTCGTGATCATCGACCTGGTCGTCGCCAGCGTGCTGATGTCGATGGGCATGATGATGCTTTCGCCCATGCTGGTGTCCGCACCGTTCAAGATCCTGCTGTTCGTACTGGTCGACGGCTGGGTGCTGGTGGTCGGCACGCTGGCTGCCAGCTTCAACGCGGTGTAAGGCAGCCATGACCCCCGAACTTGCCCTCACCGAACTGCGCGGCGGCCTGATCACCGTGTTGTGGGTCGCTGGCCCGTTGCTGCTGACCGTGCTGATTGTCGGCGTGGTGGTGGGCGTGGTGCAGGCCGCCACCCAGCTCAACGAACCGACCATCGCCTTCGTGGCCAAGGCCGCCGCCCTTACCGCCGTGTTGTTCGCGCTGGGCAGCCTGCTGATCGGCCACCTGGTGGAGTACACCGTCCTGCTGTTCCAGCGCATACCGCATCTGATCGGGTAGCCATGGCCATGGATTCCGCCACCCAGATGGCCGCCGACGGCCTGCAGGCCTTCGGCATGATCGGCACGATTCTGTGGACCATGCTCCGCATCGGCGCGATGATCATGGCCATGCCGCTGGTCGGCACGCGTGCGGTACCGGCCCGCGTGCGCGTCATGCTGGCCGGTGCGCTGGCCATTGCGCTGTCGCCGATGCTGCCGCCGGTACCGGCGTGGAGCGGCTTCGACGCTGCCACCGTGCTCGGTATCGCCCGTGAACTGGCCATCGGCATTTCCATCGGCTTCCTGCTCAGGCTGCTGTTTGAAGCAGGCGCACTCGCCGGCGAACTGATCGCCCAAGGTACCGGTCTGGCCTTCGCACAGATGAGTGACCCGATGCGCGGCGGCAGCTCCGGCGTGATTGGCCAGTGGTTCTATCTCTTGTTTGGCCTGTTGTTCTTCACCGCCAATGGCCACCTCGCGCTGATCTCGTTGCTGATGGACAGCTACAAGGCGGTGCCGATCGGGGCTTCACTGCCGAACCTGGATGCGTTTCTCAGCGTTGCGCCGACCTTTGTGCTGCAGGTCTTCCGCGCCGCGCTGTCGCTGGCGCTGCCGGTGGTCGTGGCGATGCTGGCGATCAACCTGGCCTTCGGCGTACTCGCCAAAGCCGCGCCCGCGTTGAATCCCATCCAGCTCGGCCTGCCGGTTTCGCTGCTGCTGGGGCTGTTCCTGCTGACCGTGCTGGCGGGTGAACTCGGCCCACCTGTCCAACGCCTGTTTGATGCGGGATTCCAGGCTGCAGACAGCCTTACGCACTGATTATCGACTTATCAGATTTGAATATCTCGCGTGCACATCGCGTGATTATTCAACTGTTCTCAATAAATAACGACTTTCCGACAAATATTACCCTTTCAGGTATTGCATACCCCCCCGGGGGTGTGCGTAAAGTTTGCGCGCACGACAACGGGGGGCCGCTGTCAGCCGCAGTGGAAGCGTCAACCGAAAGGTCTTGGGATGGAAACTTTCGATTACAACGTGCTGGGCTAGGAGATTCGTCAATGCTCGTCGGCAACTACACGCCGTGGCTGGTCGTCGTTTCCTTGCTGGTCGCCATATTGGCGTCGTTCACCGCGCTGGTCATGGCCAATCGCATCAGTACCGCGGCGACACCGCGGCAGGGCCAACTCTGGCTGGTCGGCGGTGGTTGTGCGATGGGACTCGGCATCTGGTCGATGCACTTCATCGGCATGCTGGCGTTCCGCCTGCCGATACCGCTGGGTTACGACATTCTCTGGACCACGGTCTCGCTGCTGGCCGCGATCATCTCCTCGCTTTATGCGCTGTGGCTGGTGTCACGTCCGACACTACCGCATTCGCACCTCGCGCTGGGTGCCCTGTTGATGGGGGCCGGCATCGCCTCGATGCATTACCTGGGCATGGCCGCCATGCGCATGCAGCCGGGCATCGATTACCACCCTGGCTGGGTCACGCTGTCGCTGGTGATTGCGGTGGCGGCGTCATGGGTCGCACTGTTCGTTGCCTTCCGGCTGCGCCACCACGACAACCGACTGCGCCATCGCGTGCCGCCCGCCATCGTGCTGGGCATGGCCATCGTCGGCATGCACTACACCGGCATGGCAGCCGCCCGTTTTCCGGCCAACAGCATCTGTGGTGCCGCCGCTGGGGAAGGTCTGCATTCGCAGTGGCTGGCAACGCTGGTCATGATCCTCACCGTGGCCATCCTGGCCGTGGTGCTCTTGGTGTCCTGGCTTGACCAGCGCATGCAGTCGCAGTTGCTGCGCCTGCGCAACCAGGATCTGCGCAGCTCGCTCAACGACGCCCATGCCGAGCTCAGCCAGGCCGCACTGCATGACCCGCTGACACGCCTGCCCAACCGGCGGCTGTTGCAGCAGCACATCGAAGGTGCGCTGATCGAAGCCGAGCAGCGGGGCACGCGTTTCGCGGTGATGTTCATGGACCTGGACGGCTTCAAGCAGGTCAACGACGCCTATGGCCACCAGACCGGTGACGCGTTGCTGGTTGCCGTGGCCGAACGCACCAGCCACCTGCTGCGCGATACCGACGTGCTGGCCCGCCTGGGTGGCGACGAGTTCGTGATGGTGGTGGGCATCGAGGGCGATGAAGACGTCGCTGCACTGGCCAGCCGCATCATCCAGTCCATCGGCAGCAGCCATCTGGTGCCCAGCAATGACCTGCAGGTGACCGCCAGCATCGGCATTGCGATCTGCCCGGACCACGCCGCCAGCGAACGCCATCTCATGGGCTATGCCGACGCGGCGATGTACCAGGCCAAGGAAGCGGGACGCAATGGATTTGCGGTGTTCGCCGAGTGGATGAACGACAGCGCCGAGCAGCAGTTCCGCCTGCTGTCGGACCTGCGCAGCGCGATCGGCACTCCGCAGCTTTTCCTGCACTACCAGCCCAAGCTCAGCGTGTCGCGGCACACGGTCAGTGGTGCCGAAGCACTCATCCGCTGGAAGCATCCCGAACAGGGCCTGATTCCGCCCGATCGCTTCATCCGCCTCGCCGAACGCAGCGGCATCATCAACGACATCGGTCGCTGGGCGTTGAACGAGGCCTGCCGCCAGCTGCGCCAATGGCACGATGCCGGCCACGACACCTGGACCATGTCGGTGAACCTCTCCCCGATCCAGTTCAGCGCGCCGCAGCTGCTCAACGAAGTCCGCGACGTGCTCGCCCGCCACCGGATCGAACCGCGCCGGTTGATTCTGGAGATCACGGAAAGCACGGTGATGCGCGACACCGATGCCAGCCTGCGCCTGCTGCAGTCGCTCGCCCGGCTCGGCGTGGGCATCTCCATCGACGACTTCGGCACCGGCTACTCCAGCCTGCTTTACCTCAAGCGCCTGCCGGCCTCGGAGATCAAGATAGATCACGCCTTCGTGCGCGAGCTGGAAAACAGCTCGGAAGACGTGGTGATCGTCTCGGCCATTGTCGCCCTGGGCCACGCACTGGACATGGACATCGTGGCCGAAGGCGTGGAGACCGCCGGGCAGCGCGCCTACCTGGAACGGCTGGGCTGCGACTACCTGCAGGGCTATCTGCTGGGCCACCCGGTGGATCCGGTGCGGTTCCAGCAGCTGCATGACCTGCCACGGCCACGGATCGAGGTGGCGGCAGGATGGAAAGCGCCGGAGGGCGGTGATTTTCTGAACTGAGGCAGGGGCTTCGGCACGGATCTTGCACGACCCCGGGTGATCCCCCGGGTGCACGACCGATGTCCGACGAAGAACAAGCCGGCGAAAAAACCGAACAACCTACCGAAAAACGCCTGCGCGATGCCCGTGAAGAGGGCAACACCCCGCGCTCGCGTGAACTCGGCACCGCCGCCGTGTTTGGAGCTGCCGTGGCCACGTTGATGGCCTTTTCCGGGACGATGGCCACCAACTCGCGCGAGTGGATGAAGACCGCGCTGACCCCGGAGCCCGGCCTGCGCCTGCATCCGCAGGCCTTGTTCGGCCACTTCGGCGAACTGCTGCTGCAGCTGCTGGTGGCCATGTGGCCGCTGGTGCTGATCTGCCTGCTGGCCAGCCTGCTGTCGCCGCTGGTGATGGACGGCCTGCGCTGGTCGAACAAATCGCTGATGCCGCAGTTCAACCGGCTCAGCCCGATGTCCGGCATGAAGCGCCTGTATGGTCCCGAAGCCATCGCCGAGTTCGTCAAATCGCTGCTCCGCGTGGCCTTTGTGGGCGTCGCCGCCGGGCTGGTGGTCTGGCACGGCATCCGCGGACTGCGCGACCTGGTCCACCAGCCGTTGGAAGCGGCCATCGTCAATGGCCTGGGCTTCACCCTCAAGCTGATGCTGGCCACCGGCGGTGCCATGGTCCTGCTGGCGGCCATCGATGCGCCGTACCAGCGCTGGAACTGGATGCGCAAGCTGAAGATGACCCGCGAGGAACTGCGCCGGGAGATGAAGGAAAGCGAGGGCAGCCCTGAAATGAAGGGCCGCATCCGCCAGATGCAGCACCAGATGGCCAACCGCCAGATGATGGAAGCGGTGCCCACCGCCGATGTCGTGGTGGTCAACCCCACCCACTATGCGGTGGCCCTGAAGTACGACGGCGGCAAGATGGGGGCCCCCACCGTGGTCGCCCTGGGGGTAGACGAAACCGCCCTGCGCATCCGTGAAGTGGCGGAAGGTAACAAGGTGCCGCTGGTCTCGGCCCCGCCTTTGGCACGCGCCTTGTATCGGGAAGGGAAACTCGGCAAGGAAATCCCCGTGAGACTGTATTCGGCCGTGGCCCAGGTCCTCTCCTACGTCTACCAGCTGCGCGCCTGGCGCGGCGGCCCGATGCCGGCCAGCCCGCGCATCGACGTGGATGAATTCGGCAACGGAGGCCGCGCATGAGCGCCCAGCCCGCCCCCGGCGGCATGAACGCCCGCCGCGTCATGGACATGATCCGCAATGGGCTGGGAGCCCCGCTGATCGTGCTCGCCCTGCTGGCCATGGTCGTGGTGCCGCTGGCCGCGCCCGTGCTCGACGCCCTGTTCACCTTCAACATCGCCATCTCCCTGATGGTGCTGCTGGCGGTCGTGTACGTGAAGCGCCCGCTGGACTTCACCATCTTTCCGATCGTGCTGCTGGTCACCACCATGCTGCGGCTGGCCCTCAACGTGGCCTCAACCCGCGTCATCCTGCTCAATGGGCAGGACGGCCACGAGGCCGCCGGCAAGGTGATCGCGGCGTTCGGCGAGTTCGTGATCGGCGGCAACTACGCGGTCGGCATCGTGGTGTTCGCGATCCTGACCATCATCAACTTCGTGGTGATCACCAAGGGTGCCGGGCGCGTGTCGGAAGTGACCGCCCGCTTCATCCTGGACGCCATGCCCGGCAAGCAGATGGCGATCGACGCCGACCTCAACGCCGGTTTGCTGACGCGTGAGGAAGCCAAGGTCCGCCGTGAAGAGGTCCGCGAGGAAGCCGACTTCTACGGTGCGATGGACGGTGCCAGCAAGTTCATCCGCGGTGACGCCATCGCCGGCATCCTGATCCTGTTCATCAACATGATCGGCGGCCTGGCCGTGGGCGTGCTGCAGCATGGCATGCCATTCGGCGACGCCGCCGCCACCTACACCCTGCTCTCCATCGGTGACGGTCTGGTGGCGCAGCTGCCGGCCCTGCTGGTGTCCTCGGCGGTCGCCATGCTGGTGACCCGCGCCTCGCGTTCGCAGGACATGAGCCAGGCCATGATGGGCCAGGCGTTCGGCCAGTACCGCGCGCTGGCGATCACTGCCGCCATCCTCGGCGTGGTCGGCCTGGTCCCGGGCATGCCCAACGTCGCCTTCTTGACGCTGTCGGCGATTCTCGGCTTCATCGCCTGGAAGCTGTGGAAGAAGCAGCAGGCTCCGGCCGCCGCGGAAGCCGCCCCGATCGACCCGAACGCCCCGGTGATCGGCCTTCCGGGTGGCACGCCCTCACCCACCGCCGAACTCACCTGGGACGAACTGCGCCCGGTCGACCCGCTCGGCCTGGAAGTCGGCTACCGGCTGATTCCCCTGGTCGACAAGAACCAGGGCGGCGAGCTGATGGCGCGGATCAAGGGTGTGCGCCGCAAGCTCACCCACGACATCGGCTTCCTGATCCCCTCCGTCCACATCCGTGACAACCTGGAACTGGGAGCCACCGCCTACCGCCTGCTGATCCACGGCGTGCCGGTCGCCACGGCGGAAATCCACCCCGACCGCGAACTGGCCCTGGACCCGGGCAGCGCCCTGGGTGCGCTGGAAGGCATTGCCGGCAAGGATCCCGCGTTCGGCCTGGACGCCACCTGGATCCAGCCGCACCAGCGCGCACACGCCGAATCCATGGGCTACACCGTGGTCGACCCGGCCACCGTGGTCGCCACCCACATGTCGCACCTGATCCGCGAGCATGCCCCGGAACTGCTCGGCTTCGAGGAGGCCCAGCAGCTGCTGGCCAACCTGGCCAAGAGCGCGCCGAAGCTGGTCGAGGACCTCACCCCCAAGGCATTGCCGCTGTCGGTGGTGGTGCGGGTGCTGCAGAACCTGCTGATCGAGCGCATTCCGATCCGCCAGCTGCGCAAGATCGCCGAGTCGCTGGTCGAGCACGCCCCGCTGAGCCAGGACCCGGGCGTGCTGACCGCCGCCGTGCGCAATGCACTGGGCCGTTTCATCGTCCAGGAGATCGCCGGAATGTCGCCGGAGCTGCCGGTGTTCACCCTCAACCCACAATTGGAACGGGTCTTGCAGGAGTCCACTCAGGGGAATGGTGCCGCACTGGAACCCGGACTCGCCGAGCGACTGCATCAAAGCCTGGCCGAATGTGTCGGCAAGCAGGAAGCGAAGAACGAGCCCGCCGTGGTACTGGTCCCCGCCCCCGTACGTGCCGCGCTGGCACGCCTGGTCCGCCACAGCGTTCCGTCGCTGTCGGTCCTGGCCTACAGCGAGGTACCGGAGGACAAGCGGCTGAAGCTGGTCGGCACGATCAGCTGAGCCGGAACTCCGACAGTACAGCGTCAGAAAACAGACACCGCCACGAACATCACGCAGCAGGAACAGAAGGGAACCCCGGACCGTGCAGACCAACGACAACCAGCGCTTCCCTTCCCCCGAACAGCCGCCCAAGTCCCGGTACCACAGCATGAAAATCAAACGCTTTGTCGCTCCCGATATGCGCTCGGCCATGAATCTGGTGCGCAAGGAACACGGCCCTGACGCCGTGATCCTGTCCAATCGCCGGATCGAAGAAGGCGTTGAGATCGTCGCTGCCGCCAATTACGACGAAGGTGCGGTGCAGCGTGCCCTGGAAGCCGCCCGCAAGGACGTCGCACCGCCGTCGCCGCCGCCCGCCCCGCGTGCGCGCAGCGCTGCCGACGCGATGATTGCAGCGGTCACGCGCCGCAAGACCGCCGCGCCGGCCGTCGAACCGGTCGCCGCCACCACCTCCGCCGTCGCCGCGCTGGCGCGCGCTGCGGTGGGAGCAACCGGCCGCACCCTGGATACCGCCAACGAGAACGTGCCGCCGCCGGGCAGCAGCGGCTTCGCCGCCACCCTGGCGCGCGCCACCCCGCAGGCGCTGGTCGACGCCCTGCCGGAGCAGATCTTCGCCCCGTTCAATGTGGAACAGGCGGCCGCCGCTGAACGCCCGTCGGTCGCGCAGGGCGCTGCCCGACTCGCTGCCCCGGCCCCGCTGGACGCACCCGCTGCGCCGGTGCCGGCCGCGCAGGCCCCGGTCAACCGCGCCCGCTTCATCATCGACCCGCCGATGGACGACGAGCCGGTGATGGACATGCGCGCCCCGCTGGCCCGTGCCGTGCCGCCGCCGATGCCGCCCCAGCCGATGCAGCAGATGCAGCGCATGCCGGTCGACGCACCGATTGCCCCGCTGTGGGAAACCGTGCCGGTGGTTCCGGTGACCGCCGCCGTCACCACCTTCAGCCCGATTGAAGACTCGCCGGTGTTCGCCCCGGTTGCTGACGTCGCTCACGTCGTCGACATCGTCCCGCTCGCCCCGGCACCGGTCGTTGCTGCACCGCCGGCACCGATGGCACCGCTGGCCCCGGCCGCCCCGATGGCCTGGATGGCACCGGCCGTCCGTGAACCGGTCGCCCGTCCGCTGGCTCCGATGCGCGCAGCCAACGAACCGGCAGAACTGGCGGTCGCGCTGGCCGCCGCCGTCGAACAGATGGAAGCGCCGGTGCTCGCTGCCCCGGCCGCCGCGTCGCCGCCCCCCGCACTGAGCCTGGTCGCCCGCGATGACGAAGAGCTGCGCCAGCTGCGTCACGAAGTCGCCGGCATGCGCCAGGTGATCGAGCGCGAGATGACCCGCTTCACCGACGAACGCCTGCGCGGCTCGCCGGTGCGCGCCGCGGCCCTCGACCTGATGGACGAGTACGGCTTCGACGCCGGCATCAGCCGCGACGTGGCCCTGCAGATCCCGCTGGATACCGAGGCCCACCGGGGTCGCGGACTGATGCTGGGCCTGCTTTCGCGCAAGCTGCCGATCGCCCCGATCGACCCTCTCGAGGCCGGCGGCGTGATTGCCCTGGTCGGCCCCACCGGTGCCGGCAAGACCACCACCATCGCCAAGCTGGCCTCGCGTTTCGCCGAAGCCCATGCGCCCCGTGACGTCGCCCTGGTGACCACCGATACCGGCCGCATCGGTGCGCGCGAACAGCTGTACGGGTTTGGCCGCCAGCTCGGCATCGCCGTGCACGAGGCCAACAGCGGCAGCGACCTGACCCAGCTGCTGGAGCGCCTGCAGGACTACAAGCTGGTGCTGATCGACACCGCCGGCCTGGGCCCGCGCGACCGCGCGCTGGCTGCCCAGCTGCAGTGGCTGCGCGCCGCCAGCCAGATCCGCACCCTGCTGGTGCTGCCAGCCAACACCAGCTTCGGCGACATGGACGAGGTCGTCCGCCGCTTCAGCGCCGCCAACCCGCAGGGCGTGGTGCTGAGCAAGCTGGACGAGACCGGCCGCTTTGGCACCGCCCTGTCCGTGGCGGTCGACCACCGCCTGCCCATCACCTGGGTGACCGACGGGCAGGACGTTCCTGAAGACCTGCACCGGGCCACCGCTGCCAATCTTGTACTTCGCCTTGAAGATTTGCGCCGCGCGGCCGATATGCCCTGCAACCCGGAGTTGAACCATGCCGTCGCGTGAGTACGCCAAGCTGACCCAGAACTTCCCGCTGTCGGCCACCCGCAGCCAGCCGCTCGGCCCTGTCCGCACCATTGCCGTCACCGGCGGCAAGGGCGGCGTGGGCAAGACGAACGTTTCGGCCAACCTGGCCGTGGCGCTGGCCAGCATGGGCAAACGCACCCTGCTGCTCGACGCCGACCTCGGCCTGGCCAACATCGACGTCATCCTGGGGTTACAGCCCAAGCTGACCCTCGCCGACCTGGTGGCCGGGCGCTGCACGCTGGATGAAGTGATCATGGAAGGCCCAGGCGGCGTGCTGGTGGTACCGGCCGCGTCGGGTCGCCGTCACATGGCCGAGCTGCAACCGGCCGAGCATGTGGGCCTGGTCAACGTGTTCTCCGAACTGGAGCGCGAGCTGGACTTCATGGTCGTCGACACCGCCGCCGGCATCACCGATGGCGTACTGACCTTCTGCCAGGCCGCGCAGGACACCGTGGTGGTGGTCTGCGACGAGCCGGCCTCGATCACCGACGCCTACGCCCTGATCAAGGTGCTGTCGCGCGAGCGCGGCGTGGATCGCGTGCAGGTGGTCGCCAACATGGCCCGCGATCCGAACGAAGGCCGCGTCCTGTACGAAAAGCTGAGCCGCGTCTGCGACAAATTCCTGGCGGACGTCTCGCTGAACTACCTCGGCTGTGTGCCGCAGGACGACTGGCTGCGCCTGTCGGTGCAGCGCCAGCAGCCGGTGGTCAAGGCCTACCCGTCCAGCCCGGCGGCACTGGCCATCACTGAAATCGCCCGTCGCACCGCACGCTGGCAGGCTCCGACCGAGCCGCGTGGTGGCGTGGAGTTCTTCCTGGAGCGCATCCTCAAACAGCGCGGGGTGGCCGCATGAAAGGTGCCGCACAATACAAAGAGGTGCAGCGCGCCGCTGCCACCGAATGCATTGCCCAGCATTCGGACCTGGTCCGGCGCATCGCCCACCACCTGGCGGCCCGTCTGCCGGCCAGCGTGGAGATCGACGACCTGATCCAGGCCGGCATGATGGGGCTGATCGAAGCCTCGCGCAGCTACGACGCCGACCAGGGTGCCTCGTTTGAGACCTACGCTTCGATCCGCATCCGCGGCTCGATGATCGACGAAATCCGCCGCGGCGACTGGGTGCCGCGCTCGGTGCACCGCCGTGCCCGCGACGCCGCTTCGGCGATCCGCAAGCTCGAGCAGAGCACCGGCCGCGCCGCCAGCGCCACCGAAGTGGCCGCGGCCATGGATATGCCGCTGAACGAGTACCTGCGCCTGATGGAAGACGCCGCGCGCGGCCAGGTGCTCAGCCTCGAATCACGCATTGAAGACCAGGGCGAGCTGGATACGGTGGCCCAGGGCGGCCCGACCCCGCAGCAGGTGCTCGAACGCGGCGAGTTCGGTCGTGAGCTGGGCGCGGCGATCGGCCTGCTGCCCGAGCGCGAACAGCTGGTGCTGTCGCTGTACTACGAACAGGAATTGAATCTGAAGGAAATCGGCGCGGTGCTCGGCGTCAGCGAGTCACGCGTCTGCCAGATCCACGGCCAGGCGGTGCTGCGCCTGCGTGGCCGACTGAAGATCTTCGAGGCGGCCGACGCCGGCCTCGAGAACACTTGATACCGAGGAAAGTGCTTTGAACAAGAACATGCGTATCCTGATCGTCGACGACTTCTCGACCATGCGTCGTATCGTCAAGAACCTGCTGGGCGATCTGGGCTTCACCAATACGGCCGAAGCCGAGGACGGGCATGCCGCACTGGCGCTGCTGAACAGCCAGCCGTTCGATTTCGTGGTCACCGACTGGAACATGCCGGTGATGACGGGCATCGACCTGCTCAAGGCGATCCGCGCCGATGCCAAGCTCAAGACCCTGCCGGTGCTGATGGTGACCGCCGAGGCCAAGCGCGAGCAGATCATCGAAGCCGCCCAGAACGGCGTCAACGGCTACATCATCAAGCCGTTCACCGCCGTGACCCTGTCCGAGAAGCTGGACAAGATCTTCGAACGACTGGCAGCGAGCGCCTGATGGAAACCCTCAGCGACAAGTCCGCGCTGGTGCAGCGCCTGCAGGATGCCCTGGCCGCGCTGGAAAGCGGTGATGAAGCGGGCTGGCGCCGGGAAATCGACGCACTGGCCGCCCTGCGCACCCAGCCGATGATGGCCGGCCTCAACCGCCTGGCACGCGAGCTCGGCCAGGCGCTGGGCGAGCTGCCGACCGTACCCAGCGAAGCCGGCGAGCTCGATGATGCCTGCGCACGCCTGGACCACGTGGTGGCGATGACCGAACAAGCCACCCATCGCACCCTGGACCTGGCCGAAGAATGCCGCGCGCTCACTGAGCAGCTGCGTGCCGACGGCCTCAGCCCCGACCAGGACCAGCAGCTCGACCGCATTCGCCACAACCTGACCGAAATCGCGCTGACCCAGAGCTACCAGGACCTCACCGGCCAGATCATCCGCCGCGTGGTGGGGATCGTGCGCCGCGTGCACGAAGGCTTTGGCGCGCTGGGTCTGCCGCCGCCGAATGACGACACCCGAAAGCAGGACAACGGACTGGCGGGACCCGCCGTCAATGGGCTGGACCGCCATGCGGTGTCGCAGGTCGACGCCGATGACCTGCTTTCCGATCTAGGGCTTTAAGACCATGAGTGCTGTTCCAGACGATATCGCCGCTGACTTCATCCTCGAGGCCCAGGAGATCCTGGATCGCCTCGGCGAACAGCTGGTCACGCTGGAACAGGCCCCGCAGGATGCCGACCAGCTCAATGCGGTGTTCCGCGGCTTCCACACCCTCAAGGGCGGTGCCGGCTTCCTCGGCATCCAGGCGATGGTCGAACTGTGCCACGCCGCCGAGGAAACCCTGGGCATGGCACGTTCGGGCCAGGCCGTGCTGCAGGCCCATCACTTCGATGCCGCCCAGCAGTCGCTGGACTACCTGCAGTCCATGCTCGATTCGGTGTCGGCCGGCGAAGAACCCGGCTACGCCCCACCGGCGCTGATCGCCCAGTTCGACGTCAATGGCGGTGCACCCGCCCCGACGGCGGCGGCCCCGGCAGCGGCCGCGGCCGCGCCGGCAGGCGACCTGATCACCGATGACGAGTTCGAAGCCCTGCTCGACCAGCTGCACGGCGGCGCGGCTCCCACCACCGTGGCGGCCGCCAAGAAGGCCGACGACGGCCTGATCGGCGAAGACGAATTCGAAGCCCTGCTGGACCAGCTGCATGGCGGTGCCGCACCCGGTGCGCGACCGACCGCCGTTGCCACCGCTGCGCCGGCACCGCGTCCCGCGGCACCTGCAGCCGCCCCGGCCTCTGCGCCGAAGCCGGCCGCTGCCAAGCCGGTCGCAGAAGCCGAACATACCGTGCGCGTGGACACCAAGCGCCTGGACGCCATCGTCAACCTGATCGGCGAACTGGTGCTGTCACGCAACCGGCTCAAGACCCTGCGCGCGCGCCTGCATGATGAAGAGCTGGACCGCGCCGTTTCGACCCTGGACATCGCCACCGCGCGCCTGCAGTCAGCGGTCATGCGCACCCGCATGCAGCCGGTCGGCAAAGTGTTTTCCCGTTTCCCCAAGGTCGCCCGCGACGTGGCCCGCAACCTGAAGAAGGAAGTGGAGCTGGAACTGATCGGGGCCGACACCGAACTGGACCGCAACCTGGTCGAGGCACTGGCGGACCCGCTGGTGCACCTGGTCCGCAACGCCATCGACCACGGCGTGGAAATGCCTGACCTGCGCGAAGCACAGGGCAAGCCGCGCAGCGGTCACGTGCGTCTGTCCGCACAGCAGGAAGGCGACTACGTCAGCATTGAAGTGCAGGACGACGGTGCCGGCATCGATCCCGAGCGTCTGCGTGCCAAGGCGCGCGAAAAGGGGCTGATCGATCCGGAAGCGGCGGCCCGCCTGAGCAGCGAGGAGTGCCTGCACCTGGTGTTCCTGCCCGGGTTCTCGACCAAGCAGGAGGTCACCGACATCTCCGGGCGTGGCGTGGGCATGGACGTGGTGCAGTCGCGCATCCGCGAGCTCAGCGGCCAGATCCAGATCCAGTCCGAACTGGGCCGTGGCAGCCGCTTCATGATCCGCGTGCCGCTGACCCTGGCCATTCTGCCGACCCTGCTCGTGCAGGCCGGCGAAGACGTCTACGCCCTGCCGCTGGCCCGCGTGATGGAAGTGCTGCACGCCCCCAATTCGCAGCTGGGCTGGTTCGATGGTCGCGCCGTGCTGGATCGCCGTTCGCACACCCTGCCCCTGGTCGACCTCCGCCACTGGCTGGCGGTGGAACCGGTGGCCTCGCCGCTACTCACCATCGTAGTGCTGCAGGCTGGCGAAGCGCGCTTCGGACTGGTCGTGGACCAGGTCCGCGGCCGCGAGGAAGTGGTGATCAAGCCGCTGCCCAAGACCCTGCGCGGCCTGCGTGGCTACGCCGGAGCGACCCTGATCGGCGACGGGCGCATGGCGCTGATCCTCGACGTGGATGGATTGCGATAAACCCACGATGACGTATTGCCGGGCATGGCCCGGCACTACGCGACGGCCGGAAATGTGAACTCCGTCCACCCTGCGACACCCGGTCGCTCAAGACCGCTTCCTGCCCGCCGATACCCGAACAATGGACAGACTCAGCCTCATCGGACTTTTCCTCGCCCTGGCCTCGCTGGTCGGCGGCAGCATCCTCAAGGGAGCCGGTCTGGCGTCGTTGTGGTCGCCGGCGGCGTTTGTGATCGTGATCGTCGGCACGCTCGCGGCCATCCTGCTGCATACCTCGCCGGCGGTGTTCAAGCACGCCTTCAAGATCGTGCGCTGGATCGTGCGTCCGCCGGGCAGTGACCGCCACGACCTGATCCGCCAGATCGTGGAATGGAGCAACATCGCACGCCGCCAGGGCCTGCTGGGCCTGGAAGCCCAGGTGGAGGCCCAGGACGACCCGTTCCTGCGCAAAGGCCTGCAGCTGCTGGTCGACGGTGTCGAGCCGGAATCGATCCGCCACATGCTGGAAATCGAACTCAGCAACCAGGAAAGCCAGGACCTGGCCGCCTCCAAGGTGTTCGAGGGCATGGGCATCTACGCCCCCACCCTGGGCATCATCGGTGCGGTGCTGGGCCTGATCGCGGTCATGAAGAACCTCGCCGACCCGAGCAAACTCGGCCACGGCATCGCCGCCGCGTTCACCGCCACCATTTACGGCATCGCCTCGGCCAATCTGCTGTTCCTGCCGATCTCGGCCAAGCTCAAGAGTGTGATCCACCACAACTCGCGCGACCGCGAGATGATCATCGAAGGGCTGATCTCCATCGCCCAGGGTGAGAACCCGCGCAACATCGAAACCAACCTGTCCGGGTTCCTGCACTGACATGGCCCGTCGCAAAGCCCACGAAGAGCATGCCAACCATGAGGCCTGGGCGATCCCCTACGCCGACCTCATGACGCTGCTGCTTGCCTTCTTCGTGGTCATGTACGCCATTTCCTCCCTCAACGAAGGCAAGTACCGGGTCATGGCCGATGCCCTGACCACCGCCTTCGGTGGCGCGCCGCGCACCATCAACCCGGTCCAGGTCGGCAACCAGCAGGTGCAGGGTGGCGGCTGGGACAGCCCGAATGTGATCAAGGCCGGCAACCGCGTTGGCCCGTCGGCACCGACTCCCTCCAACGACCCCACGCTGCTGCCGGCCATGGCCTCGCAGATGCGCATGCCGGTGTCGGTGCATGACCAGGAACAGATCCGTCGCGCCGAGCAGCAGCTCAACGGAATTGCCGACCGTCTCACCGCGACCCTGGCTCCGCTGATCGACCGCGGCATGATCACCGTGCGCCGGACCGAGCTGTGGATCGAAGTGCAGATCAACAGCGACATCCTGTTCACCACCGGCTCCGCCTCGCTCGACGTGCATGCCCGCCAGACCCTGTCGAGCCTGGCCGAAGTGCTGCGCGATACCCCCAATGGCGTGCGCGTGGAAGGCCACACCGACGACGTGCCGATTGCCACCGCACTGTTCCCGTCAAACTGGGAACTGTCAGCGGCCCGCGCCGCCAGTGTGGTGCATCTGTTCGCCGACCAGGGCCTGCAGCCTGCCCGGCTGGCGATGGTGGGCTACGGCCAGTTCCGTCCGCGCGAAGACAACAGCAGCGCTGAAGGGCGCAACCGCAACCGTCGGGTGATGGTCATCATCCTCGCCGACACCTCGCAGAGCGTCGACCCGCTGGGAGCCAAGCTCACCGCCGAGACCACGCCGGACGCGCTCGGCCAGCCGGCCACCACACCCCGTGTTTCCCCCCTCGCGCCGGTGCAGTTGCCACCGGTGCCGGCCGGCAGCCGCGTAGGCGCCGCCGTCCCCCCTGCAATGAAGGAGTGAACCAATGCGTATCTGGGCAATTGCCAATCAGAAGGGCGGCGTGGGCAAGACCACCACCACCCTGGCACTCGGCCGCGGCCTGGCCGCGCAGGGTCACCGCGTCCTGCTGATCGACCTGGACCCGCACTCTTCGCTGACCCGCGCCTTCAACGTGCCGCTGGATCCGCCGCCTGCCGGCGTGCTGGAGTTGTTCGCCACGCCGCCGGCAGAACTGGCGACGCTCGCCCACCGCAGCGAGATTCCCGGCCTGGACTTCGTCTGCGCGCAGGCCGCACTGGCCACGCTGGAGCGTCGCAGCGCCAACCAGCCCGGCCTCGGTCTGGCCCTGCAGAACGCCATGGCCCGCCACCAGGGCCAGCACGACTACATCCTGCTCGACTGCGCGCCGACCCTGGGTCTATTGATGATCAACGCATTGGCGGCCGCCGACCGCCTGATCATTCCGACCCAGGCCGAGCCGCTGGCCTTGCACGGGTTGGATGGCATGGTCCGGACCGGCGAAATGGTCGAACGTTCGCGCCGTCGCCCGTTACCCATGAGCATCCTGCCCACCCTGTTCGACCGACGCACCCGCGCCGGCAACGAAACCGTCAAGGAAATGCAGGAGCGCCACGGTCACCGCGTCTGGGAAGACGCCATTCCGGTGGACACCCGCATCTGCAATGCCGCCAGCCTGACCGTGCCGGCGCAGTCGGATGACTACCCCGGCCGCGGCCTGGCGGCGTATCGCCGTGCGCTGGAGTGGATCCTGGCCGACGATGCCCAGCAGATGGAGCGCGCCGCATGAGCACGCCTGGTGTACTCGACGACTACCTGGAAGAACTGCTCGGCGATGCGATCGCCGTGGCACCGCCTGCGCCTGCCGAACCTGAGGCTCCCGCCCCGGCGTTCGACACCCCGACCTCGCCCGGCGCACCGGCCAACCTGGCCCTGCTCGACGAGCTGATGAACGACCCGGCGTTGGGACCGGTGGCCGACACCCCCGCACCGGCGTTCGACACCCCGACGTCCCCCGGCGCGCCGGCCAACCTGGCCCTGCTCGACGAGTTGATGAACGACCCTGCGTTGGGTCCGGTGGACGCCGAAAGCAGCCGGGCAAGACCCGGCTCTACGTCCGACGCCGCCGACCCCGTCGTAGAGCCGGGTCTTGCCC
>NZ_JASCOZ010000051.1 GCF_029960115.1 Stenotrophomonas sp. PS02289 | reverse complement strand
ACCCGCGTTGACCGGCGGGGGGGGGGGGGGGGGGTTTTTTTTTTTGCGGGCCCGGCCCCCCCCCCCCAACCCGGTATCCCGGCAGCGGGGCAAGCCCCGCTCTACGCGTCCACCCGGATCGCCAACAGCTCCCCGCCGCCGCTCAACGCATAGCGTCGACGCGCACCGGCGGCCAACCACGCGGTATCCCCGGCGGCCATCGGCGGCAATCCCGGCTCACCCTCAAACTCTGCTTGCCCGGCCAGCAGATGCACCGCCCACGCCGTGCCCGGCTCGGTAAAGAAGAACATGCTGCCGACCAGCGGCCGATGCAGCAGCTCGGCCTTCAGCGCATCACGCTTCCACATCAGGTTGAAGTCGTGAGTCACGCCATCGATCAACTCACCGGTGATGGCGTCCTCGCCGGCGAAGCGCAGCCGATCATGCGGGGGCAGCAAGGTGTGCACACGTCCATCGGCAAAGCGCAGACGCACGCCCTCCCCGCGCAGCAGCACCAGTTCGCGCTCCACCCCGGGGAACGCGGAGAACGCCGCGTCCTGTTCGATCTCGGCGATGGACAACCGCAGCTGCCAGTCGTCGTTGTCCGGCACGCGCAGGATCTCCCGGGTCCAGCCCAGGCCGTTGCGCCAGCGCTCGCGGCGGTACTCGAAGGACGGAATGACGCAGGTCGCTGCGCCCAGCACGGAGGATTCGCTCATGCGGCCATTGTGCCGCAGCGCGCGCTCAACCGGCGCGACCACCGCAATCGGGGGCCAGCAACCGCGAGTGTTCCAGCCACTCCTTGTCCGGGTAGTAGGCAAACACGAAAGCGCCGCCGCGCAGACTGTTGATCAGTGGTTTGGCCACCGTCAGGCGCACCGCCGGGCAGCCCAGGCTGCGGCCAAGCCGCCCCTGCAACTGCGCCACCGAAGGATTCACGTAAGGTGCGCCATGCATGACGATGGCGCGGTCGCGTGCGTTGTCGTTGAATCCCGGCTCCAGCCCGTCCAGGCGCAACGAGTAGCCATTGCCGCCCATGTAGGTTTCCTGCGCGGTGAAGCCGCCGAGGCTGGACATGAAACTGCCGTCACGGTTGGAGAAACGTTCGGTGCGGTTGCTACCGCTGTTGCGACCATGCGCCACCCATTCCTGGTACAGGAGTTTCTGCTGGGTGACATCGAACACCCACAACCGCTGTTCGGTGGAAGGGCGCGAGTAATCGATCACGGCGAGCCGCGTGGGATCGACCGCCGAATTGGGCTGGCGCAGGGCGCATTGCAGGGCTGTGGTGGCCAGTTGCAGGACCTTGCGGTCGGCCGCGGGGGCGGCGCGTGCGAGGGCCTCCGCCAGTAGAGCCGGGCTCTGCCCGGCTTTCGGCACCGCCTGGGCCGGCCAACGGCCGGCGCTACCGGGTTCGGCAGCGGCCGGTCCGGCCAATACCAGTCCGCTCAGCAACAACGACAAGGGCAGGCGCGAAGACATCCCTACAACGTGGGCGCGCCCGCGTCAGATTCCAACACCGGCTGCAGGTTCTGTTCATCCGCCACCGGGCGCACCGCCGGCAGGCTGGTCACCAGCAGCGTGGTACCGGGCACCAGCGCCTTGTACAGCTGCTCGGCGAAGGCCGGCGGCAATGCCATCGGCAGGCTGGGCGTGGCCAGCAGATCCGGGCTGGCATTGCCAGCGCTCTGGCCCAGCAATGGATAGGCGGTCCAGCGATGCAGTTTCTGGGTGGCATCCAACGGACTCGGCGTTTCGGCGAAGCCCTGCTGCATCACAAACAGCGTGGTGCCCTCGAAGGCCGGCAAGGCCTTGGCATGCAAGCGCGATTCGCCGATCAGCACGCCATCGCGCAGCACGTACAGGCGCTGGTCGTGCAGGCTGACCAGAATGCCGACCTGCCCGCTCGGTGCGGCCGCATCATTCCAGTAGTGGTCGGGCGCGTCGGTGGTTTCCGGCAACGGCTTGCCGATGCTGTTCACCGGGGCCAGCACCGCCGGATAGGCCAGGCTCATCGGCGCGCTCTTGGCGTCGGCCACCACCACGGTGTCGCCGCGCTTGGTTTCACCGAACAGCTTCTGCGCGAACGCCTGCGGCAGGCGCACACAGCCATGCGAGGCTGGATGACCCGGCAGGTTGCCGCCGTGCAGCGCGATGCCGTCCCAGGTCAGCCGCTGCATGTAAGGCATCGGCGCGCTGTTGTAGAGGTTGGACTTGTGATCCTTGTCCTTCTGCAGAATGGTGAACACCCCGGTGGGCGTTTCATGCCCCGGCTTGCCGGAGCTGATGGTGCTCAGACCGATGGCGATCCCGTTGCGGTACACGTAGGCACGCTGCTCATCCAGGCTGACCACCAGCACGATCGGACCGGCCGGGGAAATTTCGGGATGCCAGAGATATTCACCGGGTTTGAGGTCGGTCGGGCCGCGCGGCGATTCCGGCGTGACGGGTGCCGCGGCAAACGCCGGTACGGCGGCGAGCGCGAGCATTCCCAGCGAGGCGTTGATGAACGTGCGGCGTGCAATCATCGGGTCGATCCTTGAAGTCTGATGCCACGCTAGCATGCGCGTCTGAACGCAATGCAAAAAAATTGCCCGGCCACACTTCCTGTGTAGACCGGGCAATCAGGTACATCCGTGTCGGCTTCCCGCCTTCCCCCTGTGCATCCTGCCCAGAATGGGTGCCGGCCATGCTCCCTGCACTCGGCCGTATATCCGCCAATAAACCCTTCCCGGGTCTGGAACCATCCTCCGGATGGAACCGCGCCATTCCCTGGTCGCAGCGTCCGTGCGTGCCTCGTCCCTGCGGCTGTCGGGGCGATCGTGGCGTCCTGCCGCGATCACCGTTGACGGGCATCCTGCCTGTCGCGACCAATCCCCTTGTAATCCCCTACGTCAGCGCCTTGGTACGGGTGCCGGCACGTCCTGCCTGGACGGTGCCGCTGTGGGTGCCTGCCTGGTGCCCACCGTCATCCGCTGTCGGTTCCGTTCGACTGTTGCTGTCCCTATCCCCTTCACCCGGGTCAGATCCTCGACCCGCAGGAAGGGTCCGTGTTGGCGCCGGTATGTGACGATCGCCTGGGCCTTGACCGGCCCCACGTTCGTCAGTCCCTGTTCCAGCGCCACCGCATCGGCGGTATTGATGTTGACCCGCTCTGCCGTCCAGGCAGCGCCGCTCAACAACAACCCCAGCACGAGTGCGTTACACGATCTCCAAAGCCCCACCGTGTAGCTCCCTGTGGCCCGGCACCGGTAGCAACCGGCTTATCCCGTCGGTGCTGCGAGTGTGCCCCGCCACATGCAGCCATCCTATCGTCCACATTGCCTTCACACAGCCGGCCAAATACCCGATGTGGTGTAGGAAAATTCCTACACGGGTGGCAGGCGTAGAATGGGGGGACTAGACCCATGCATTCGGAGCTTCAGATGGACAGCGCCAAACTCGGCCAATACGTCAGTGACAAGTGGGACGACGAGATCGTCCCGCAATTGGTCGAATACATCCGCATTCCCAACAAATCGCCGATGTTCGACGCCAATTGGGTGGCCAATGGCTACATGGAACAGGCGGTCACCCTGATGGAAAACTGGGCCAAGGCCCAGAAGCTGCCGGGGCTGCAGGTGGAGGTGGTGCGCCTGGAAGGCCGCACGCCGCTGATCCTCCTGGAAATTCCGGCCACCGGCCCGGAAACCGGCGACGACACCATCCTGCTGTACGGCCACCTGGACAAGCAGCCGGAAATGACCGGCTGGGACGACGACCTGGGCCCCTGGGTGCCGGTGCTGCGTGGCGACAAGCTGTACGGTCGCGGCGGCGCGGATGACGGTTATGCCATCTTCGGTTCGCTGGCCGCCGTGCTGGCACTGCAGGAACAGGGCCTGCCGCACGCGCGCTGCGTGGTGCTCATCGAAGCCTGCGAAGAATCGGGCAGCTACGACCTGCCGGCCTACGTGGACCACCTGGCCGACCGCATCGGCAAGCCGTCGCTGGTGGTGTGCCTGGACTCGGGCTGCGCCAACTACGACCAGCTGTGGTGCACCACCTCGCTGCGCGGCCTGACCGGCGGCAACTTCTCGGTGAAGGTGCTCAACGAAGGCGTGCACTCCGGTGATGCCTCCGGCGTGGTGCCGTCCAGCTTCCGCCTGCTGCGCCAGCTGCTGTCGCGCATCGAAGACGAAAACACCGGTCGCATCCTGATCGACGGCATGCACGTCGAAATCCCGGCCGAGCGCCTGGAACAGGCCAAGCGCGCTGCGGAAGTGGTGGATACCGCGATCTTCGACAAGTTCCCGCTGGTGGACGGCCTCAAGCCGATGGCCGACGACCTGTCCGAGCTGGTGCTCAACCGCACCTGGCGTCCGGCGCTGTCGGTCACCGGCGTGGACGGCATGCCGCCGCTGGCCTCGGCCGGCAACGTGCTGCGTCCGCATACCGCCGTGAAGCTGTCGCTGCGCCTGCCGCCGACCGCCGACGGCAAGGCCTGTGGCGAACTGCTCAAGCAGGCCCTGCTGCGCGACCCGCCGAATGGCGCGGAAGTAAAGCTGGACCTGGAAAAGGCCTCGTCGGGCTGGAACGCTCCGGCCATGGCGCCGTGGCTGACCCAGGCCATCGATGACGCCAGCCAGACCTTCTTCGGCAAGCCGGCGATGTACATGGGCGAAGGCGGCTCGATTCCGTTCATGGGCATGCTCGGCGAGAAGTTCCCCGGTGCACAGTTCATGATCACCGGCGTGCTCGGCCCGCACTCCAACGCCCACGGCCCGAACGAGTTCCTGCACATCCCGATGGGCAAGCGGGTCACCGCCTGCGTGTCGAAGGTGATCAGCGAACACCATGCGGCCAGCCTGCGCGGCGAAACCAGTGGTTCGCCGGTGGCCGCCGACAGTGGTACCCGTCACGGCGGCCACGGCTGCTGCTGATACGCGATGAGGAGCCGGGCTGAGCCTGGCTCTACGGGACGCGGCCTTTTGATAGGCTGCGTCCATCTTCCGCAGGAAACCGCACGATGGACGGACTGTTCGGCAGCACCAGCTGGCTCTACATCATTCTGGTCGGTTTCTTCGTCGGCCTGTTCGGGCGTTTCTTCATGCCCGGCAACAACCGCATGGGTTGCCTGCTGACCATCGTGCTCGGCATCGTCGGCGCACTGGTCGCCGGCTGGTTCGGCCAATACATGGGCTGGTACGCCGCCGGCGAACCGGCTGGCTTCATCGGTGCCACCCTCGGTGCCATTGCCGTGCTCGCCGTGCTGCGCCTCTTCAGCGGCGGCAAGCGCTGACCCTTTCACTTCGCACTCTCCATGAACGATCCTGCTTCCGATCCGCAGCGCACCGCGCTGCGGCTGCACTGGGCCCGCTCCGCGCTGGCCGATGACACCACCCAGCTCGACCGCGCCTCGGTCGATGCCGGTTTCCGCAGCTACTGGCGTGCCACCAGCGCGCGCGGCAGCCATATCGTCATGGACTCGCCGCCCGGGCTGGAAGACGTGCGCCCGTGGCTGCGCATGCACGACCTGCTGGAACCGCACGGTGTGCGCGTGCCAAAGGTGCTGGCCCGCGATGAAGCGCAGGGTTTCCTGCTGCTGGAAGACCTCGGCGGCCCCACCCTCGCCCGCGCCATCTCCGACGAAACTGCCGATGCGTGGTTCGACGCGGCGTTCGATCAGCTGATCCGGCTGCAGTCGATTCCCGTACCCGACGACTTCGGCGTCTTCGGCGAAGCCCTGCTGCAGCGCGATGCCGGCCTCTTCGACGAATGGTTCCTGCAGCGTCATCTCGGCCTGCAGTTGGACTGCGGCGAAGTCGAAGCCCTGCAGCTGGCCCAGCGCCGGTTGATGGACAACGCCCTGCAACAACCGCAGGTGCTGACGCATCGCGACTTCATGCCGCGCAACCTGATGCCGGTGGACGGCGGCCCGGCCGTCCTCGATTTCCAGGACCTGGTACGCGGCCCCATCGCCTACGACCCGGTCAGCCTGTTCAAGGATGCCTTCCTGAGCTGGCCACTGGAGCGTGTGGATGCGTGGCTCGCCCGTTATCACGCCAAAGCGCTGGCCGCTGGCTTACCCGTGCGACCCTGGCCGCAGTTCCTGCGTGATGCCGACTGGATGGGCATCCAGCGCCACCTGAAGATCCTCGGCATCTTCGTGCGTCTGCGTGATCGCGACGGCAAGGGTCACTACTTCGAAGACGCGCCACGCTTCATCCAGTACCTGGACGAAGTGCTGCCGCGCCACCCCGAACTGGCCGGTCTGCAGCAACTGCTGCAGGAACGCATCAAGCCCGCCATGGCCGAACGCGCATGAAGGCGATCATCTTCTCCGCCGGCAAGGGCGAGCGCATGCGTCCGCTCACCCTTCACACGCCCAAGCCGCTGCTGGTGGCCGGTGGCAAGCCGCTGATCGTGTGGCATCTCGAACGCCTCGCCGCTGCCGGCATTGATGAGGTGGTGATCAACACCTCGTGGCTGGGCGATCAGTTCAAACCCGCGCTCGGCGATGGCAGTCGCTGGGGAGTGAAGCTGCACTACATTGACGAAGGCCCGGTGCCGCTGGAAACCGGTGGCGGCATTCTCAATGCCTTGCCGGTGCTCGGCGATGCCCCCTTCCTCGTCGTCAACGGCGACGTCTGGACGGATGTGGATTTCGCAGCGCTGCCGAAACAGCCGCATGGCGATGCGCATCTGGTGCTGGTCGACAATCCGGTCCAGCACCCGCGTGGTGATTTCGTCCTGCAACCCGACGGACAGGTCAGCAATGAGGGCGATGCGCCTCGGCTGACGTATGCCGGAGTCGGCGTCTATTGCCCGGCGATCATTGAGGGATGGCGCGCAGTGATTGGGGATACCGAGGGAGCCGCTGCCCAGCCGCCGCAGTTTGGGTTGGCGCCGTTGATGCGGCATGCGATGTCGCGTGGGCGCGTGAGCGGACAGCACCATCGCGGCAAATGGACGGATGTGGGCACGCCAGAGCGTCTGGCGGCCTTGGACGCCGAATTGGGGTGATGTTGGTCACGGACCGCTTGGGCCGGCCAACGGCCGGCGCTACCGGTGTTCCCATGGCCACCGACACATAGTCGGGGGCCGTACGCGCAATCACAGCCGCGCAGCTCCGTCCTCGACGACCTGCCGCAGGAACGGCACGGTGATGCGGCGTTGCGCCGCCATCGATTCGCGGTCCAGCCAGTCCAGCAGGCTCACCAGGCTGCCCAGTTCGCGACCGGTGCGGGTCAGCAGCCATTCGATCGAGGCCTCGTCGATGCTCAGTCCGCGTCGCACCGCGCGCTCGCGCAGCACTGCGGCGCGGCCCTCGTCGTCCAGCGGCTGCAGTACCACCCGCACGCACTGCTGCAGGCGTGAGCGCAGGTCCGGCAACACCAGCCCCAGCAGGTCCGGCGCATGCTGCGCCGTGTACATCAGGGTGATGCCCGTCGTGCGCGCCCGGTTGTGGAAATCGAACAGCGCCACCTCGTCCTCGCGGTTGCCCGCGATCGCGTCCAGCCCGTCCAGGGTGACCAGGTCGCGCCCTTCCAGCGACTCCAGTGCCGCCCGCACGCGTCCCGCCACCGCCTTCAGCGGCAGATAGGTCGGCTGCCGCCCCGCCTGCTGCGCCAGCGAACACATCGCCAGCGCCTGGTGGGTCTTGCCCGTGCCCGCCGCGCCTTCCAGGTACACCCAGTCGTGTGCCGCCCCCACTGCAATCGCGCGCAGCTGCGCCAGCGCGCCGTCCGGCGCGCCGATGAAGGTTTCCAGGCGCTCGTCCTGCGGGTAGCGCAGGGCAAGCGGCAGCTGCGGCACCATGCTCACTTCAGGTCGGGGTCCTTCGGCACCACGATCGTGTCCGCGCGGCGGTCGATGTACGAATCCAGCGCGATCGCCGTCTCGCCCACATACAGCTCGCTCTCGCGGTAGCGCTGGTGTGCATAGCGCAGCAGCACGTTGCTCACCGCCGCCACCGGCAGCGCCAGCAGCATGCCCAGGAAGCCGAACAACTGGCCACCGGCCATCACCGCGAAAATCACCGCGACCGGATGCAGACCGATCTTGTCACCCACGATGCGCGGGGTCAGCACATAGCTTTCCAGCAGCTGGCCCACGGTGAACACCACGCCCACCAGGATCAGCAGCTTCAGATCAAAGCCCTGCGACTGCACCAGCGCCGCCACCACCGCCATCACGATGCCGGTCGTCGCGCCCAGGTACGGAATGAAACTGATCAGACCCGCCACCAGGCCGATCAGCAGACCCAGCTTCAGGCCCACCAGCGACAGGCCCGCCGCGTAGATCACACCCAGCGCGATCATCACCAGGAACTGGCCGCGGATGAACGCGCCCAGCACTTCGTTGGATTCACGCGCCAGCTTGCTGATCGTGCCGATGTGGTTGCGCGGAATGGTCGAGGCCACCCGCTCCACCAGCTTGTCCCAGTCGCGCAGGAAATAGAACGCCAGGATCGGCAGCAGCAGGATGTTGACCACCCAGGTCACCATCGCAAAGCCCGAGCGCGACACATAACCGAAGAAGGTCTTGGCGAAGCCGCCGGCCTGCTGCCAGTGGCTGCGCACCCAGTCGATCAGCCGGTCCGGGTCCATCCACTGCATGACTTCCAGCCCGGTCTTCTGCTCGAACCACGGAATGCCGGTCTGCATCAGCCAGGCCTGCGCCTGCGGAACGGCGGTGATCAAGGTGGCGATCTGGCGCTCGATCATCGGCACCAGGATCAGCAGCAGCGCGGTGATCACCAGCACCATCGCCACGAACACCAGCACCACGCCGGTGTTGCGCGAGCGGCCGGTGGCCTCGATCCGGTCGACCAGCGGGTCGCCCAGCCAGGCCAGCGCCAGCGCCAGCACGAACGGGGTCAGGATCGGGGCCAGCAGCGCGATCACCCAGCCGATGGCCAGGGCCAGCAGGACATATTTGACGCGTCGCAGGAACTGGGCGATCTCGGCTTCCGGTGTCAGGATCATCGCAGGCGGTACTCGTTGCTGGCGGGGGGCGGCGGCAGGGTGCCGGCATCGTTCTCGTCAATCGGCACCGGCAGCGGAGCCAGCGGCACGATCACGCCGTTCTCGCCCAGCATGCGGTTCAGGCCGGACAGGCCGGTGGTCATGTCCAGTGCCAGTTCCAGGCGGTTGCCCGAAGCCCGCAGCGGCGTGATGTTGCGCACCACCGGGTTCTCACGCAGGCCGGCCGCCAGGCGCATGTAGTCCTCGGCGCTGTCCAGGCCGATCACTGCAATCGTGTAGGTACCGGCCGCACCCGTCGCCGCGCCTGCCTTGGCGTAGCGCTTCACCAGCGCGTCGGCGGTGCCATCTGCACCACCGGCCATCGCACGGCGGGCGTCGGAATCCTTGGTGGTCCACTTGTTCAGCTCACGGCCGCCGTCCACGAACACCCAGTCGGCGATCCAGCCGCCGGCCTTGTCGCGGTACAGCTTGCCCACCAACTGCATCGGCGGGGCATAGCGGGCCGAGGCGCGCGCCACCGAAGCGGTGTCCTGGCGCCAGATGGCCCCGACCAGCGCCTGTTCAGCCGCGCTGCCGGTCGGCAGGCCCAGCTTGTAGCCGCGTTCCACGGCGCGGTTCAGCAGCGGGCGGGCGGCGTTGGCCTGCTGCACCGTCACCAGACGCGGGCCGCTGCCATCGTCGATGGCCAGCCAGATCACCGGCTTGGGTCGCGGCTGCGGCCACAGCGGCAGGCCCAGCGCGGAAATCAGTCCATCCACGTCGTCCTGGCGGAACCGGGCCACCAGCATGGTGCGGTAGCTCGGCGCGCCCGTGGCCGAGGTGCTCTGGTCCTGGCGGTAGTCATAGCTTTCCACGTAGTCCTTGGCCCCGCGCAGCGCCTGCACCACGCCGGGGCGGGTCATCACGCTGCGGTCGCCCGACAGCTTGGCCAGCACGTTGCCCAGCGCGCGCGCGAGGGCCCCGGTGCGGTCAGCATCGGACTGGCTGTTGACCGGTACTTCGGCCTCGTAGGCCCCGGTGGCACTGGCCACGTCGCCTTCGGTGCGCATGCCGCTCTGGGCCATCGTGGCCACTGGCAGGCACAGCGCGAGGAACATCGTGAGAATGAGGCTGCGGCGCATCAGGTCTTCCATTGAGCGTATCCGGGGGGAATTGTTGCCCGAATAGGGCCTGCGCGCCAACGTGGCCTGTTAAAATCCCGCTTTCACTCCAGCGCAGCCCGACGCCCGTGACCCAGACCCCGTCTTCCCCCGCCCCCCTCACCTACCGCGACGCCGGCGTCGACATCGACGCGGGCAACGAACTGGTCGAGCGGATCAAGCCCTTGGTGAAGCGCAGTTTCCGGCCCGAAGTGATGGGCGGCCTGGGCGGGTTCGGCGCGCTGTTCGACCTGTCCAACAAGTACCGCGAGCCGGTGCTGGTGTCCGGCACCGACGGCGTCGGCACCAAGCTGAAGCTGGCCCACCAGCTGAACCGCCACGATACGATCGGCATCGATCTGGTCGCCATGTGCGTCAACGACGTGCTGGTGCAGGGTGCCGAGCCGCTGTTCTTCCTGGACTATTTCGCCACCGGCAAGCTGGACATCGACACCGCCGCAGCGGTCGTGGGCGGTATCGCCAACGGCTGCACCGAGGCCGGCTGCGCCCTGATCGGCGGCGAAACCGCTGAAATGCCCGACATGTATGCCCCCGGCGAATACGACCTGGCCGGCTTCACCGTGGCCGCGGTCGAAAAGAGCGAGCTGAAGGACGGAGCCAGCGTGACCGCCGGCGACGTGCTGATCGGCATCGCCTCCTCCGGCCCGCACTCCAATGGCTACTCGCTGGTCCGCCGCATCTATGACCGCGCCGGCCGCCCGGCCGACCTGGAGCTGGAAGGCGGGGTCAAGCTGGTGGACGCGCTGATGGCCCCGACCCGCCTGTACGTCAAGCCGATCCTGTCGTTGCTGAAGTCGCACGGCGCCGCCATCCATGGCATGGCCCACATCACCGGTGGCGGCCTGACCGAGAACATCATCCGCGTGGTGCCCGAAGGCCTCGGCCTGGACATCCAGGCCTCGTCCTGGACCCTGCCGCCGGTGTTCCAGTGGCTGCAGAAGGAAGGCGCGGTCGCCGACAGTGAAATGTGGCGCACCTTCAACTGCGGCATCGGCTTCGTGCTGATCGTCCCCGCCGACCAGGCCGACGCCGTGTCCGCTGCCGTCAAGGCACAGGGCCTGGACCACTGGACCATCGGTCAGGTGGTACCGGCCACCGGTGCCGAGCGCGTGCACATCGGCTGAGCCGCGAAGGAGAACTGCATGGATGCTTCGATACCTCCGCTTCCCAAGTCCCCCGATGTTCCTTCGGCTACATCGGGGGTACCGCGCTGGCTGCCCTGGGTGAATTTTGGCGCGGGTGCGCTGTGCCTGCTGTGGATGATCCCGTCGTGGTTCATCGTCAACGGGATGTTTGCCGACCTGCCTGCCGAAGTGCAGCCACCGGCCGTGTTGACCTACCTGCTCACCGCGATTCCGGGCGTTGCTGGACTCGCGCTCCTCTTCGCTGGCGTATGCCTGGCTCGCCGCCAAGGCTACGTGCTCTGCCTGCTGGCAAGCGCCGCCACGTTGCTGGGGGGACCTGTGCTGATTGTAGGCCTGCTCAACATCATTCAACTGACACGGCCGCCGGTGAAAGCCGCGTTCGGACGGAGCCCCTCATGAGCCATCAGCCCCCGTCCCTTCCAAGCCTGAGCGTGGAAGACGCCAACCACCTGCGATTGCTGTCGATCTTCCATTACGTAGTCGGTGGCATTACCGCGCTGTTCTCGTTGTTTCCGCTGATCCATGTGGCCATCGGCATCGGTGTGATCACCGGCGCGATGCCGATGAACGATTCCAACGGCAACCCAGCCGAAGATGGGCGCATGGTCGGCTGGGTGTTCGTGGCCCTCGGCGGGTTGTTCATTCTGGCTGGTCTGACCCTCGCCGCTTTCACCGTGTATGCCGGACGCTGCCTGTCCGCGCGTCGTCGCCATACCTTGTGCCTGGTGGTGGCCGCATTCCTGTGCATGTTCATGCCCTTCGGCACGGTGCTGGGTGTGTTCACCCTGGTCGTACTGCTGCGGCCTTCGGTGAAAGCCGCGTTCGACGCTCCTGCTTCCGTTCACTCCTGAGATCGCCATGGCCGCTACGCCTCCCCCGCTCAATGGCCCGCGCGGCCCGGTGACGCCGCCGGGCGTCTGGAGCCCCATCCAGATCAACTCGCACCTGCATACGTTGAAGATCCTGTTCTACGTGGCAGGCGGGATCCAACTGGCGATATCGGTCGTGCTGCTGCTGGCAGCGATTGGGGGTTACACCGGCGAAATGAAGAGCAGCAACCCTGCCGCGCAACCGGTTCTGCTGGCGGCTGTATTCGTCACCGCCGCGGTGTTTTACGGGGCATTGTTCGCGCTCAGTTTTTCAACTGCCAGGAACCTGACCCTGCGCTATGGGCACAGACTGTGCCTCGCGGGTGCCGGCGCGGCCTGTTGCATTGGCGCGCTGGGCATTGCGCTCTGCGTCTACGCTCTGATCGTGCTGCTCAAGCCGGAAGTCAAAACCGCCTTCGCGCCGCCGGGGAGCACCGTCGTCGCATGACCGCCCGTATTGCCGTGCTGGCCTCCGGGCGGGGCAGCAACCTGCAGGCCATCGTCGACGCCATTGCCGCCGGCATGCTGGATGCCGAAGTGGTGGCCGTGCTGTCCGACAAGCCCGACGCCTCGGCGCTGCTGAAGGTCGGCCCGGAACGACGCTGGGCGCGTTCACCGAAGGAATTCGCTGATCGTGCCGCGTTCGACGCCGCGCTGGGTGATGCGCTGGCCGGCTTTGCGCCGGACTGGATCGTCTGCGCCGGCTACATGCGCATTCTGGGCGAAGCCTTCGTGCAGCGATTTGCCGGCCGCCTGATCAACATTCATCCTTCGCTGCTGCCAAAGTACAAGGGCCTGCATACGCATGCCCGGGCGCTGGAAGCCGGCGATGCCGAGGCCGGAGCCAGCGTGCACTTCGTGGTGCCGGAACTGGACGCCGGCACCGTGCTGGCCCAGGCGCGGGTACCGGTGGAGGCGGGCGACACCCCCGAAATGCTGGCGCAGCGCGTGCTGGCGGTGGAACACCCGCTGCTGATCGCCAGCCTGCGCTGGCTGGTGGCCGGTCGCGTGGCTGAACGCCACGGTCAGCTCCAGGTGGACGGCCACCCCCTGTTCAGTCCGCTGCGCCTAGATTGCGCCGGAGAACTGAACGCCCAGGTTCAGGCGCACACGCGCTGCTGACCTCGACGCTGGCATCCTCCCCCCTCCTTCGTTTGTGCGCCCGCATGAGAACGTCCTCTTCCAAGGTGCTGTTCAAACCCGTGCTGCTGCTCGGTGCGCTGCTGTGCACCGTGGCCGTGGCTGCCGCACAGGAACCGCCGGCCCTGCCTGCGCCGCCTGCCGAACCGGCCCCGCCGATGTTGCCGGCACTGGCCTGGGAAGCACCGCCGCTGGAACCGTTCACCGCGACCTACCAGGCCCTGTACAAGGGCAAGGAAGCCGGTGACGCGACGATGCGCGTCACCCATACCGGTGGTGCGCAGTGGCGGGTGGACATGCAGGTGGTCGGCCGGCGCGGCTTTGCCAGCGTGCTGGGGCTGAACCTGGAACAGAGCACCGTGTTCGAGAAGCAGGGCGACGTCTACGTGCCGCTCAGCCAGGCCACCGTGCGCAAGGGCCTGTTCCTGGGCAAGAAAGTCACCGGCACCTACAACTGGCAAGCCGGCACCGCGCAGTGGGTGGGCGACCTGAAGAAGGAACGCACCCAACCGATTCCGCTGCAGCCGGGTGACCAGAGCGCGCTGCTGATCAATCTGGCGATCATGCGCGATGCCCGCCCGGGTGCGCAGATGAACTACCGCTACGTCGATGTGGGCCGGGTGCGCCAGCACGACTACCAGGCCGCACCGGACACCGAGAACGTCCAGGTCGGCGAACTGTCCTACAACGCGCTGCGGGTGTTTCGCACCAACGGCGGCAACGATGAAACCATTCTCTGGGTCGCCAACGGGGTTCCCACCCCGGTGCGTATCCTGCAACGCGAAGATGGCGAGGATCGAATCGACCTGCGCCTGATCGAATACCAAGGAGTGTGAGCATGACCGTTCTCAACCGTCCCCTGACCTGGATCGCCGCAGGTGCGCTGGCCCTGACCAGCCTGCCCGCCATGGCGTTGGAGCCGTTCACGGCCGACTACCAGGCCAATTACATGGGCGTGCAGGCTCCGGGCAAGATGACCCTGAGCAAGGTCGACGGCAACAAGTGGCAGTACAGCCTCAACGTCAGCAACCAGCTGGCCACGCTGAGCCAGAACACGGTCTTTGACGAGACCGGCGGCAAGCTGCGCCCGCTGACCAGCAACGACCGCTCGATGCTGCTGGTGAAGAAGCGCAACGTCGATGCCACGTATGACTGGACCAAGAAGCAGGCGACCTGGAAGGGCGACATCAAGCCGGATCGTGCCGGCCCGGTGGCGCTGAAGACCGGCGACATGGATGCGCTGCTGATCAACCTGGCCATCGCCCGCGACTTCGCCGATGGCAAGCCGCTGACCTACCGCATGGTCGACGAGGGGCGGATCAAATCGCTGACCTACAAGACCGTCGGCAAGGAACAGATCACCGTCGCCGGTAAAACCTACGACGCCACCAAGGTGTCGCGCGTGGATGGCAACAAGGAGCAGATTGCGTGGGTGGTGAAGGAGCTGCCGGTACCGGTGCGCCTGCTGCAGCGCGAGGGTGGCAAGGACGCGTTGGACCTGACCATCCGCAATTTCAAATGATGAAAAAAACGCCCGCATCGCGGGCGTTTTTTCATTCCGGCTTGGCATCGCCAAACACCGTCCGGCAATCGACCCGGATCTGCTCGCCACTGCTTCGCCAGTAGAAGGCCTTGCAGTACCGGTTGCCTTCATCGGTGGTCTTCACTCCCACCGCGTAGAACGCCTGCAGCACTTCCGTGCGACTGACCGTGCCATCACCGTTCCAGTCCATGTCCTGCTGTTCCAGGCCCTGGGTGATGGCGATGTCGGCATACCAGGCATAGCCCAGCCAGCCCAGCACCACCAGCACCAGGATCAGCAGCGCCTTGCGGCGGCGGGTGAACTGGCCGCGCAGGATCATGCGGTACGCCGGATGGTGGCACCCAGCGCCGAGAGCTTCTCTTCGATGTTCTCGTAGCCGCGGTCCAGGTGGTAGATGCGGTCGATGGTGGTGTCCCCCTTGGCCATCAGGCCGGCCAGGATCAGCGACGCCGACGCGCGCAGGTCGGTGGCCATCACCGGCGCACCGCTGAGCTGTTCCGAGCCACGCACGATGGCGGTGTGGCCCTCGACCTGGATGTCCGCGCCCAGGCGCAGCAGCTCGTTGACGTGCATGAAGCGGTTTTCGAAGATGGTTTCGTTGATCACGCCCACGCCGTCCGCCACACAGTTGAGCGCCATGAACTGCGCCTGCATGTCGGTCGGGAACGCCGGGTACGGCGCGGTGGTCAGGTTGACCGCGCGCGGGCGCTTGCCCTGCATGTCCAGGGTGATGCTGTCTTCAGTGGTCTCGATGGTCGCACCGGCTTCCACCAGCTTGGCCAGCACGGCGTCCATGGTGTTCGGACGCGCACGGTTGACGGTGACCTTGCCACCGGTCATCGCCGCGGCCACCAGGAAGGTGCCGGTTTCGATGCGGTCGGGCAGCACTTCATGACGACCGCCGTTCAGACGCTCCACGCCTTCGATCACCAGGCGGGTGGTGCCCAGGCCTTCGATCTTCGCGCCCAGTGCGATCAGGCAGTGCGCCAGATCGGTGACTTCCGGCTCCATCGCGCAGTTGTCCAGCACGGTGGTGCCTTCGGCCAGCACGGCGGCCATCAGCACGTTTTCAGTGCCGGTCACGCTGACCATGTCGAAGGTGAAGTGGCCACCCTTCAGACGCTTGGCGTGGGCCTTGATGAAGCCGTTTTCGACGACGATTTCCGCACCCAGGGCCTGCAGGCCCTTGATGTGCTGATCCACCGGGCGCGAGCCGATAGCGCAGCCGCCGGGCAGCGACACTTCGGCCGCGCCATGACGGGCCAGCAGCGGACCCAGCACCAGGATCGAGGCGCGCATGGTCTTGACCAGTTCATACGGCGCGACGTGCTGGTTCACCGAGCGCGGGTCGACCACGATCGCGCTACCGCGCGACAGCGTGCCCTGGTCGATGGTGACCTTGGCCCCCAGTTCGCCCAGCAGCTTCACCGTGGTCACCACGTCGTGCAGGTGCGGCACGTTGGTGATCTCCACCGGCGCATCGGCCAGCAGGGTGGCGCAGAGGATGGGGAGAACGGCGTTCTTGGCGCCGGAAATGTTCACTTCACCGTGCAGCGGCGCGCCGCCGGTCACTACGATCTTGGCCATGGAACCTACAGGAATTAAGGGAAAAAAAGGAACCGGGGTAGAAGCCGACCGTTGGTCGGCTTACCGATTGGCTTCCGCCGGCGTCACCGTCTTCAACGCCAGCGCATGGATCGCCCCGCCCATCAGATCGCCCAGCGTGGCATAGACCATGCGGTGGCGGGCCAGCGGCAGCTTGCCGGCAAAGCCCTCGCAGACCACGGTGGCCTCGAAATGCACGCCGTCATCACCCTGCACGTCGGCGCGGGAGCCCGGCAGGCCGGTTTCGATCAGATTGCGGATGGTCTCGGCGTCCAACGGGCTTTCCTAATAAAATGTGCGCTCATTCTACTCTTACGCGTGGCGCCCGCATGGCTGTATCGCCCCTGCCCCCTCAATCTACCGATCCGTCCGCCCTGGTGGCCAGCGGTCGCCGGGTGTTCGAGATCGAGCGCGACGCCCTGGCCGCGGTCGCTGACCGCCTCGGTGATGCCTTCAGCCAGGCCTGCCAGCTGGTGCTGGCCAGCCGCGGCCGCGTGGTCGCCACGGGCATGGGCAAATCCGGCCATGTGGCCCGCAAGATCGCCGCCACGCTGGCCTCCACCGGCACCCCGGCCTTCTATGTGCACCCGGGTGAGGCCGGCCACGGCGACCTGGGCATGATCACCGAGGACGACGTGGTGCTGGCCCTGTCCTACTCTGGCGAGTCCGACGAGGTGCTGATGCTGCTGCCGGTGCTCAAGCGCCAGGGCAACCGGCTGATCGCCATGACCGGCCGCCCGGGCTCCAATCTGGCCCAGGCCGCCGACGTCCACCTGGACGTGAGCGTGCCGGCCGAGGCCTGCCCGCTGGCGCTGGCCCCGACCTCCAGCACCACCGCCTCGCTGGCCATGGGCGACGCGCTGGCCGTGGCCCTGCTGGACGCGCGCGGCTTCACCGCCGACGACTTCGCCCGCTCGCACCCGGCCGGCAGCCTGGGCCGCCGCCTGCTGCTGCACATCACCGACGTCATGCACAGCGGCGACGAGCTGCCCTGCGTGGGCGAGGACGCCAGCCTGAGCCAGGCCCTGGTGGAAATGAGCCGCAAGCGACTCGGGATGACCGCCGTGGTCGATGCCGACCAGCGTCTGGTCGGCCTGTTCACCGACGGCGACCTGCGCCGCGCCCTGGACAGCGACCTGGATGTCCGCAGCGCACGCATCGTCGACGTGATGACCCGCACGCCGCGCACCATCGGGGCTGACCAGCTGGCCGTGGAAGCGGCCCGGCTGATGGAAACCCACCAGATCAACGGCCTGATCGTGGTCGACCCGGAAGGACGGGCGGTGGGCGCACTGAACATTCATGACCTGTTGCGGGCGCGGGTGGTTTAAACCACAGTGACCGTCCTCCATTCAGCTGATCTGCGCCCCTGATGCCCTATTCCCCGCTGCCCGCTTTCCCGTCCCATCTGCACGCCGCTGCCGGTCGCATCCGGCTGGCCTGCTTCGACGTGGACGGTACGCTCACCGACGGTCGGCTCTACTACGACCGTGACGGCAACGAGAGCAAGGCGTATTACGTGCAGGACGGACTGGGCCTGAAACTGCTGCAGCAGCACGGTATCCACCCCGTGCTGATCACCGCGCGCAACAGTCTGTCCGCGCTCAAGCGCGGGGCTGACCTGGGCATCGACACCCAGATCGCGGTGGGCGACAAGCTGGCCAGCGTGCGCCTGCTGTGCGAACAGCACGGCATCGGCCTGGACCAGGTGGCCTTCATGGGCGATGACCTCCCCGACCTGGCCCCGCTGTGCGCGGTCGGCCTGGCGGTGGCACCCGCCAATGCCCACCCGTGGATCGCCGAGCGTGTGCACTGGCAGACCCGCGCCGACGGCGGCCGCGGGGCCGCGCGTGAGCTGTGCGACGTGCTGCTGGCCGCGCAGGGCCATGTGGATGCGGTGCTGGCGAGGTTCGGCGCATGAACTGGCGCACAGCCATCGGCGGCGTATTGCTGGTTGCGGCCCTGCTCAGCGGCTGGTCGTTGCTGCGTGACCGCAACAAGCCCGCCCCTGCGGTCGGTGACGACGCCAGCAAGGATTACGTGCTGCATGACTTCCAGATCGTCGCGCTGGACGAACAGGGCAAGGAATCCACCACCCTGCGCGCTCCGCTGCTGGAGCGCAGCCGTGCCGATGAAACGATGGTCATCGCCACGCCGCTGTTCCTGCTGCCTGACAGCGAGGGCAACCACTGGGAGCTGCGCAGCGACAAGGGCTGGGTCAGCGCCAAGGGCGACCAGCTCAAGCTGACCGGCAACGTCAGCGGTGACAGTCCCAAGGTCCCCACCGTCCCGCCGACCACCTTCCGCACCGACCATCTGGACGTGTTCCCGAACGACAACAAGGCCAGCACCGATGCGCTGGTCACCCTGACCCGGCCGGGCATGACCCAGTCCGGTGTCGGCTTTGAACTGAACTCCAGCGACAAGACCTACCACTTCCGGAGCCAGGTCAAGAGCCGTTACACGCCCCGTCAGTGATGCGCCCCGACAATCCACGGACGGCTACGGCCGCTTCCAAGAATCCGGCAGGAAAGCCCCCCGTCATGAAGATCCTCTACGCCGCTGCATTTGCCCTGTGCCTGCTGGTCCCCGGCTTCTCCGCCCAGGCGCGGACCGATGACCGCAACAAGGAAATGAACATCGAGTCCGGTGCCCAGTCCGGCTCGTTCCTTGGCGATGGCGTCATCACGCTGTCCAACAACGTGATCATCACCCAGGGCACGCTGGAAATCCGTGCGGCCCAGGCCGACATCCACATGAAGGACGGTGAGGCCGTGCGCGCCGTGTTCTCCGGCAAGCAGGCCACGATGAAGCAGCAGCTGGACGACGGCAGCTGGATGAATGCCCGCGCCGACAAGATCGACTACGACATCAAGGGCGAAGTGATCGTGCTGACCGGCAATTACCGGGTCGAGAGCGCGCAGGGCATCAACAGCGGCCAGAAGATGACCTACAACACCCGCAGCGGCGAGATGAACAGCGGCGGCGACGGTGGTCGCGTCCGTACCGTGATTCCGCCCAAGAACAAGGGTGCCGCCCCGGCCGCCGCGCCGGCACCCACCAAGACCACCGTGCCCACTGCCGGGAGCAAGAAGTAATGCTGGTCGCCAAAGGTCTGCGCAAAAAATACAAGCAGCGCGAAGTCGTCAAGGAATTCGGGCTCACCCTCGATGCGGGCGAAGTGGTGGGCCTGCTCGGCCCCAACGGTGCCGGCAAGACCACCTGCTTCTACATGATCGTCGGGCTGGTCGAAGCCGATGCCGGCAGCATCGTGCTGGATGGCAAGGACATCACCGCCGACCCGATGTATACCCGCGCCAAGCAGGGCGTGGGCTACCTGCCGCAGGAACCGTCGGTGTTCCGCAAGCTGACCGTGGCCGACAACATCCGCCTGGTGCTGGAGCTGCGCGAGGACCTGGACGCGGCCGGTCGCGAGAAGGAGCTGAATTCGCTGCTGGACGAGCTGCAGATCGGCCATGTGGCTGAACAGCTGGGGGCCAGCCTGTCCGGCGGCGAGCGCCGCCGCTGTGAAATCGCGCGCGCGCTGGCGGCGCAGCCGCGGCTGATCCTGCTCGACGAACCCTTTGCCGGTGTCGACCCGATCTCGGTCGGCGAGATCCAGCGCATCGTCACCCACCTCAAGCAGCGCGGCATCGGTGTGCTGATCACCGACCACAATGTCCGCGAAACCTTGGGAATCTGCGACCGCGCGTATATCCTCAACGAAGGCAGCGTACTGGCGCAGGGGGCACCAGACGCAATCCTGGACAACGCCGACGTCCGTCGCGTCTACCTTGGAGACACCTTCAAGCTCTGACCGGCCGGCCGCTACGGCGCCCTCCCCCCGTTGGGCACAGGCATGAAAGCACGGCTGCAGACATCGTTGGGACAGCAACTGGTCATGACGCCGCAGCTGCGTCAGGCCATCAAGCTGCTGCAGATGTCCACCACCGAGCTGGAGCTGGAAATTGCCGAGGCGGTGGAGACCAACCCGCTGCTGGAGTGGGCGGAGAACGATCAACCCAGCCTCGACGCCGCCCCCGGCGCGGACGAACGTCCCAGCGAGGGCAGCGACGGCCCCGATGATTCCGGCGAGCGCAGCGCCGCCGGCGACGACGACTGGGCCCCGGGTGAGGCCGACTGGAGCAGCGGCGGCAGCGGCGGCTCGTTCGATGACGATGAGAACGGCAGCGCCGCCGAGCGCGTGGCCGAAACCGAAACCCTGGCCGACCACCTGCTGTGGCAGCTGCACCTGTCGCACCTCTCTGCCCGCGACCGCACCATTGGCGCGGCGCTGATCGACGCACTGGAGGAGGACGGCTACCTGCGCGAGCCGTTGTCCGCCATTGCCGAGACCCTGCTGCCGGGCATGCGTGCCGACGACGCCGAGATCCTCACCGTGCTGCACCAGATCCAGCGCTTCGACCCGATCGGGGTCGGGGCGCGCAGCCTGGGCGAATGCCTGCAGCTGCAGCTGGACGTGCTGGACCCGCAGACCCCCGGCCTGGCGCTGGCCCGGCGCATCGCCGATGGCCCGCTGGAGCGCCTGCCGCGCAGCGGCGTGGACGGACTGGCCCATGAGCTGAAGGTCCCGGCGGCAGAAGTGGACATCGCCGTCCAGTTGCTGCGCTCGCTGGACCCGCGCCCCGGCACCCAGATCGGCGATCTGGCCCACGACAGCTACGTGGTTCCCGACTGCGTGGTCTGGCGGCAGGGCGGCGTCTGGCGCGCCGCGCTGGCCGGACACGCCGGCCCCCGCGTGGTGATCCACCGCGGCTACGAACAGATGATCCGCCGCTGCGGCGAAAGCGACGCGGGCTACCTGCGCGCCCACCTGCAGGAGGCACGCTGGCTGCTGAAGGGCCTGGAGGCGCGCGGCGAGACCCTGCTGCGGGTGATGCGCTGCCTGCTGCAGCAGCAGTCGGCCTTCCTGGAGTTCGGCGAGCAGGCCCTGCGCCCGCTCACCCTGCGCGAGGTGGCCGGCGAGCTGGGCCTGCACGAATCGACCATTTCCCGCGCGATTGCCCGCAAATACGTGCGCACCCCGCGCGGCACCCTGGCGCTGCGCAGCTTCTTCGCCTCGGGGATCGATACCGACAGCGGCGGGGAGGCCTCCAGCACCGCGATCCAGGCCATGATCCGCCGCCTGATCGACGACGAGAACCCGCGCAAGCCGCTTTCTGACGCCAAGCTGGCTGACCTGCTAAAAACCTCGGGAATACCGGTAGCGCGACGCACCGTGGCGAAGTATCGTGAGGCCATGAACATTTCCGCCTCGCACGAAAGAGTACGTATCGCCTGACGCTCCCAGCGCCCGGCGGGAAGGTTCATTGGCAAATCCGAAAAGGAGACAACCGATGCAAATCGAAACGTATGGCAAAGACGTGGAAGTGACCCCGGCCCTGCAGAACTACGTGGAAGAAAAGCTCAGCCGGATCGGGAAGCACTTCGACCGACACTGCGAAATCAAGGTCACCCTGGCGCTGCGCAAGAACGAACACCACGTTGACGCCAGTGCCAACATCCCGGGGCAGACCCTGCACGCGGAAGCCGGTGGTCAGACGATGTATGCCGCGATCGATGTGCTCGCCGACAAGCTTGATCGCCTGGTCATCAAGCACAAGGAAAAGAAACACCAGCACGCCCCCGTGCCGGTGAGCGACAATGGCGACTGACGCCACCATGTTCTCCCCAACATGCCCCTGACTGACCTACTGGCGGCCGTGCGCACCCAGGTGCTGCCGGCCGCCGACCGCGACAGCGTGCTGAAGGCCGCCGCCCGGCTGCTGGCCTGCCGCGAAGCCAATGCCGAGCTGATCTACCAGAACCTGTGCCAGCGCGAACAGCTGGGCAGCACCGCCATCGGCCATGGCATCGCCATCCCGCATGGCCGCGCCCCGCTGCTGGAACGCCCCCGTGGGGCCCTGCTGCGGCTGGAAAGCCCCGTGGATTTCGGCGGCGACGAACCCGTGGACCTGGTGTTCGCCATCGCCGTCCCGGCCCACTACACCCATCAACACCTGATGCTGCTGTCCGAGCTGGCCGAGCTGTTCTCCGAGCCCTCGGTCCGCCAGGCCCTGCGCGACGCGCACGACGGTCCGGCCTTGCGTCAGGTTCTCGAGTTATCCCCTCCGGCGAGCGCCGCATGAATACCAGCATCACCGCACGTGAGCTGTTTGAACAACAGCGCGACCGCCTTGGGCTGCGCTGGGTAGCCGGCCAGGCCGGCGAGCGCCGCGAACTGGAAGCCGGCAACACCGTGTCGCGACGCCCGTCGCTGGCCGGTTACCTCAACGCGATCTACCCCAACAAGGTGCAGATCCTGGGGACCGAAGAACTGTCCTGGCTGGACTCCCTGGACTCGCGCCAGCGCTGGGAGACCATCGAACGGATCATGCAGTCGCACCCGCTGGCGCTGGTGATCACCCGCAACCAGCCCTGCCCGGAAGACCTACGCGCGGCGGCGGATGAATCCCACACCCCGCTGTGGATCTCGCCCAAGCGCGGGCACGAACTGCTCAACCACCTGTCCTACCACCTGGCCCGCACCCTGGCCCCGCGGGTGATCCTGCATGGCGTATTCATGGAGATCTACTCCATTGGCGTGCTGATCACCGGCGAAGCCGGCTCGGGCAAGAGCGAGCTGGCGCTGGAGCTGCTCAGCCGCGGCCACCGGCTGGTGGCGGACGACGCCCCCGAATTCACCCAGATCGCGCCGGACGTGCTCGACGGCACCTGCCCGGAACTGCTGCAGGACCTGCTGGAGGTGCGCGGCCTGGGCGTGCTCAACGTGCGCGAGATGTTCGGTGACACGGCGGTAAAGAAGAACAAGTACCTTCGGCTCATCGTGCACCTGACCAAGCCCATGACCGAACCGACCCCCCACGGCTATGAGCGCCTGACCGGCGACTCCGGCACCCGCCACGTGCTCGACCTGGACGTTCCGCTGATCACCCTGCCGGTGATGCCGGGTCGCAACCTGTCGGTGCTGACCGAGGCGGCCACCCGGCTGCACATTCTGCGTACCAAGGGCATTGACCCCGCGGCGATGTTCATCGCCCGGCACAGCAACCTGCTGGAACGTCGCACGCCATGAGTACCGTCGCCCCCCCGGAAAACGCCGCCGCAACGCTGATCATCGTCAGCGGCCTGTCCGGCTCAGGCAAGACCGTTGCGCTGAAGACGTTCGAAGACCTGGACTATTACTGTTCGGACAACCTGCCGATTCTGCTGCTGCCGGACTTCGTGCGCAGCCTGATCGGCCGGCACGATGGCTCGGCCCCGCGGCGCATGGCGGTGGGCATCGATGTGCGGGGGCAGACCGACCTGAGCCAGCTCTCGCACTGGCGTGAAGACGCACAGGCCGCCGGCCTGGATGCGCAGCTGCTGTTCTTCGATGCCACCGACGAAACGCTGCTCAAGCGCTATGCCGACACCCGCCGTCGGCATCCGCTGAGCCAGCTCGGCCTGTCGCTGCCCGAGGCCATTGCCCGCGAGCGTGAACTGACCGCCCCGCTGCGCCGGGCCGCCGACGCGGTGATCGACACCACCGGCATGAACGTGCACCAGCTGCGCCGCAAGGTGGTCACCGAGTTCGCGCTGAGCCATGGCAACAAGCTGTCGCTGCTGTTCGAGTCGTTCGCCTACAAGCGCGGCGTCCCGGCCGAGGCCGACTTCGTGTTCGACGCCCGGGTGCTACCCAACCCGCACTGGGACCCGGAACTGCGCCCGATGTCCGGCCGCGAGGCCCCGGTCCGCGACTACCTGGAAGCGCAGCCGGACGTGCAGCGCTACACCGCCCAGCTCACCGACTTCCTGGACACCTGGCTGCCGCGCCTGGGCAACGACACCCGCAGCTACGTGACTGTCGCTTTTGGCTGCACCGGCGGCAAACACCGCTCGGTGTACCTGGCCGAGCGCATGGCGCGGCATGCCCGCGAGCAGGGCTGGCCGGAGGTTGCCACCTTCCATCGTGAATTGGATTAGACAATCCCGCGTTGCCCCCTAGTCCCAATTCATCTTGACCTGCTAACGTGCGGTAATGACCTGTGGCATTCTCCTTGTAACGCATCCCGGAGTGGGCGCTTCCCTGCTGGAAGTGGCCACCCGGCTGCTGCGGCACCTGCCGCTGAAAACCGAAGCATTTGAAGTACCGTTCGACGCAGACATGGACGCCCTGCTACCGCTCGCCTCGGCCGCCTTGCGCCGGGTCGACAGTGGTGAAGGCGTGCTGATCCTGACCGACCTGTATGGCGCCAGCCCGAGCAATCTGGCAGCGCAGCTGGCCCGCCTGGGCACCCCGGCTCGCCGGGTCTCGGCGCTGAGCCTGCCGATGTTGTTGCGAGTGATGAATTATCCGGAACAGGGACTGGATCAACTGCCCGCCACTGCGGCGGCGGGCACTCGCAATGGAGCGATTGTCGACGATGCTTGAACGTGAACTCACCGTATCCAACCGCCTGGGGCTGCACGCCCGGGCCACTGCCAAGCTGGTGCAGGAGCTGGCTCCGTTCCGCTGCAACGTGACCATGACGGCACGCGGCCGCGAGATCAACGCCAAGAGCATCATGGGCGTGATGCTGCTGGCCGCCGGCCAGGGCACCCCCGTTACCGTGCGCATCGACGGCGAGGATGAAGCCGCCGCGATGGACGCGGTGGTGGCCTTGTTCGAGCGGCGCTTCGACGAGGACAACTGAGCATGCCCGGGCAGCCGTCGCGGACCGCTTCCGGCGCGCTGCTGCTGACCGGTCATGGGGCCGCTCGCGGCCACGCCCTGGGGCGGGCCCGGGTACGTCTGCCGCATGTGCTGGACGTAGCCGAACAGCGAATTCCCGCCGCGCTGGTGGACGCCGAACTGGTGCGCCTGCACGAGGCCGTGGACGCGGCGCGGGTGGAAATGCATGAGCTGCGCCAGCGCCTGAAAGGGGCGCTGGACAAAGAAATGGGCGAGATCCTCGATCTGCACGCCCTGCTGCTGGACGATCCGGAACTGCTGTTCGGGCTCGATGAGTTGATCCGCAGTGGCCCCTACAGCGCCGGCTACGCCCTGCGCGTGCAGCGCGACCGCCTGGCCAAGGTCTTCGATGGCATGGACGATGCCTATCTGAAGAGCCGCATGGACGACCTCGACCATGTCATCGGCCGCATCCACGCCTTCCTGCACAAGCGCCCTGCGGATGTGAAGGGGCTGGCCGGCGAGATCCTGGTCTGCGACACCATCGCGCCTTCCGAACTGGCCCAGTTGCAGGCGCACGGCGTGGTCGGCATCGTCAGTGTGGGCGGCAGCGCGCTGTCGCACAGCGCGATCCTCGCGCGCAGCCTGCACCTGCCGCTGATCGTCAACACCCCCGGCGCGCTGCAGAAGATCAACGATGGCGACGTGCTGGTCATCGATGGCAGCAACGGAACCGTCACCGTCAATCCGCTGGCCGACGACCTGCGTGACTATCGCGCCCGGTTGCGCGAGCAGGCCCGCGAGCAGCGCGAGCTGGGCCGGCTGCGGGCCAAGCCCAGTCGCACCCTGGACAAGGTCGACATCGCCCTGCTGGCCAATGCCGAGTCGCTGGAAGACGTCACCGAGGCGCACGCGCTGGGTGCGCACGGCCTGGGCCTGTACCGCACCGAATTCCTGTTCCTGCAGCGCGATGAGCTGCCGGACGAGCAGGAGCAGTTCGAGACCTACCGCGACGCCGCGCTTGGCATGAACGGTCGACCGGTGACCATTCGCACCCTGGACCTGGGCGCGGACAAGGCTGACCGCACCGGCCTGACCCTGAGCAACGAGGACAACCCGGCGCTGGGCCTGCGCGGCGTGCGCCTGTCACTGGCGCGGCCCAAGGTCGCCGATACCCAGCTGCGCGCGATCCTGCGTGCGTCGGCCTACGGCAAGCTGCGCATCCTGCTGCCCATGGTCAGCACCCGCGAGGAAGTGCTGGCCGTGCGCCGCCGCCTGCAGAAGCAGACCCAGCTGCTGCGCGCGGAAGGCCACGAGGTGGCCGAGCACATTCCGTTCGGCGCGATGATCGAAGTACCGGCCGCCGCGATCGCGCTGGAGAGCTTCATCGACCTCGTCGATTTCCTGTCGGTCGGCACCAACGACCTGGTGCAGTACCTGCTCGCCGCCGATCGCAACAATGAAGCGGTGGGTGAGCTGTACTCCCCGCTGCACCCGGCTGTGCTGCGGCTGATCGCCCACATCCTGCGCACCGGCCAGGAGCACGACACCCCGGTGGCGGTCTGCGGCGAGATCGCCGGCGACCCGCGCATGACCCGGCTGCTGCTGGCACTGGGCTTGAAGGAGTTCAGCCTGCATCCCGGCACCTTGCTGGAAGTGCGCCGGGTAATCCGCGACAGCGACTGGGCACAGTTGCAGGCCGCCGCACCGAAACTGCTGGCCGCGCGCGACAGACGCGGTATCGAACGCTGGATTGAAAACCTCGCGTGACGGCAGGATCGAGCGCTGCATTGAAAACCGTACGAGACGCATCGCTTTGGTAGCGCCGGCCGTTGGCCGGCCCAGGCGATGCGTGGGCCGGCCAACGGC
>NZ_JASCOZ010000050.1 GCF_029960115.1 Stenotrophomonas sp. PS02289 | reverse complement strand
GGGCTTGCCCGGCTGATGCATCCGGATAACCGCCAGCCGGGCAAGCCCGGCTCTACAACAGCGGGACGGCCTCCAGCGCGCGCTCGCCCGCCAGCGCGCGGGCCTGCTTCTCCGCACTGCTCGCCAGGTCCACCTCGCCACGCCGTGTGTAAAGGGTCCATGCGAACCACGCTACGCGATAGTCAACGGCGGTGTAGGCATCCAGCTCACCCAACACCGCGGTGGCATCGTCCAGACGGCCGGCGTCGATCAATATCCGGGCGCGCAGGAGATTGGCGCGGATCCGCTCGCTGGGACTGCCGTCACGATTGGCGATGGTCAACGCGGCATCTGCGGCCTGCAATGCACGGATGCTGTCACCAAAGCGCGCCAGTACGGCCGCAACCGACCAGGCAGCTGTCGCCTGTAATGCCTGCTGCGGTGGCTGCTGCGCTTCGTAGCGGGTCATCCAACGCTGGGCTGCGGCGCGACTGCCCGCTGCCTGGACCGCCACGGCCAATGTCGCCGGCTGCAGCAATTCGGCCAGGTCCGGCAGCCGGGCGGCAAGCTGCGCCCCACCCGCCTGGTCGCCGCGTGCCAGGGCGTCGGCCATCTGCAGGCGCACCAGTGACTGGCCCGCCATGCCCGATGTTGGCATGACACGCAGCAGCTCACGCGCGCGTGCCAGCTGTCCGTTCGCCAGCGCCACCTCGACCTGCGCGGTGCGCGCCACAGCCAGCAACTGGGTGTCTTCCACACGCTGCAACAGTTCCTCGCTGCGCTCCACCGTACGTGCCGCTGCATCCGGCTGCACCACCGCCAATTCGGCGTTCGCTTTGGACACCAACGTCGCGACGAAATAGTCGTAGACCTGGTAGCGGCGGAATACTTCTGCGGCGTTGTCGAACTCCTGCAAAGCCTGCGGCCAGTGATTGCGCAGCGCCTCCAGCCGACCCAGGTTCGAACCCACCATGGCCGCAGAAACCACATCGCCACTGCGCTGCATGGCAATCCGTGCATGGCCCAGGTCGGCCACGGCGGCATCCAGCTGACCCAGCTGCACCTGCGCCACGCCGCGTCCGTTGTAGGCATTGCCCAGCAGGCTGACATCCTGCGTCGACGCGGTCGTCTTTGCAGCCTCCAGCGCCTCGCTGTAGTGGCGCTTGGCCTGCTCCGGCTGGCCGTCACGCAATGCCACGGCCCCCAGCCCCATCAGGCCCTTGGCACGCACGCCGGATTCAATCGGCCCGGCCTGCGCCAACGCAGCCTGGAAGAGGCGTGCGGCGGCATCCATGTGACCGGCGCGGTACTCGAGTTGACCTTCGCGCACCCGCAGCATCGGGGTGTCACGCAACCCGGCCGGCGCATCTTTGATCTGCGTCCGTGCAGCATCCAGCTGCCCAGCATCCAATTCCGCGTCGATCCGCCTCAGGTGTTCCTGCACCGCCGTGGGCACCGCCGCCACAGGTGCTTTGCGACCCACACGACGCAACCAGCTGTCGGTAGCGACGGCCATCGCCTGCAGCGCGGTGTCGCCGGTGCCCTCCACGCTGATGTCGTCGTCGCGGCCCACTGAACGCAGCTGCACGCGCCACTGCGACCCGACCCGACGGGCTGAGGGAACGATCAACCAGCGTGCATCGCTCCGTATGCGCAGGTCGCGCAGCGCGGTCGGGTCCGTCGCGTTGGGCGAACTGCGCTGCAACACGGCATCGAGGTGCAGCACCTGGTCCGTCGGGGTCACCCGCAGGCGCGCTGATCGAAGGCGCTCGGCGGCGTACTCCATGGCCCCCAACCGCACCCAGCTCAGTTCGGCATCCACCGGTTCCACCCGCACCGGCAGGACGGCGACGCGATTGTCGACAGCCTCCACCTCGGCAGTGCGGGCGGCATGCTGCAGGTACCACAGGCCTGCCGCGCCCAGCCCAAGGGTCAACATGAGCGCCAGCGCGCCTGCAACCCACCCGGGCCGCCAACGCCGGCTCCGCACCGGGGTCGATGCCGGCGCTGGCACCCGCTCGGCGTCGGCAACGGCGTCGGCGTCTGCCTCTTCCTCGAACTCGGCATCGACCTCTGCATCGGCATCGGCATCGGGCATCGATGCGGGTTCCGGGGCGGGCACGGGTTCCGGCACCCCGACCGTGGCCTGCGCGTCCACTTCTTCCACTTCGGCTACCCAGCGGTATCCAAAGCCGGACACGGTCCGGATCACCGCCTGGCGGTCGCCGGCATCGTCCAGTGCCTTGCGCGCCCGGCGCAGGGTCTGGGTAATCACCGTGTCACTGACCTCCGCGCGCCCCCACACCGCCGATACCAGCTCATCGCGGCCGACCGCACGTTGCCGGTTCGCGACCAGGTACACCAGGCATTCCAGCGACTTCAGCGGCAACGCGACGCGCTCACCACAGCGGGTGAGTTCGCGTCCAGCGGGGTCCAGCACGAAATCGCCGAATCGATAATGGATAAGGCGCATCGGCCAGATCTGTCGCACACGCAAACGGGAGGACCATCCTACGACAGTCCCCCCGAATTCAGGTCAGCGCGTGCGCTCAGTTCACCTTGACCAGCAGACGCGCGCCGCTGGTGTCGTCGGTGGCCGAGATGGCCAGCGCGTAGCGCCCCTGCGCTGGGTTGGCCAGCGACACGGTCTGGTTGACCCCCGGCCGCGCCGAGCTGCCGACATTGCCGTTGGGCAGCGGGTCCATCTCATAGCCCAGCAGCAGTTGCATGCCGCCGCGTCCGCCATAGGTGGTGATATCCAGGCGGGTGCTGCCGGCCGGTACGTCGATGATGTACAGGTCGCGCTGTCCGGTGCTCATCGCCGGCAGCAGCATGGCGGTGCCCAGCGTTGCCGGCGTGCCGTCAATCGGCTGGCCGAACGTCCGGGCCCGCTCCACCGCCGCCGCCGCGTCCAGCAGGCCGCTGCCGTTGGGCTGGCTCTGCTTGACCGGGAAGGCGCGTGCGGTGGCCTTGAGCAGCCCTTCCACCTGCGATGGCGTCAGCGGCTGCGCAGCCACGCTCTGCATCAGCGCGACCACGCCGACCACATGCGGGGTGGCCATCGAGGTACCGGTGTAGCCGGCCATGATGTCATTGCCGGGCACCGTGGTGCCGTCGTTGAGGGTGGACCAGATGTACCCGTTCGGGTTGCCCTCGGTGCCGGCCCCACCCGGCGCGGCCAGGTCGATGCCGGCACCATAGTTTGAATAGCTGGCGCGCTGGCCGGCGTAACCGGTCGCGCCAACCGTGACCACATTCGCGCAGCTGGCCGGTGCATGCCCGGTCACCGGAGCGTTGTCATTGCCGGCCGCCACCACGACCACGGTGCCGAGACTGACGGCGGTATTGATCGCCGCCTGCGTGTCCGGATCGCATTCGTGCGCGCCGCCCAGGCTCATGTTGATCACTTCCGCCGGGTTGGCATTGTCCGGCACGCCTTCCACGTGCCCGCCCGCCGCCCATACGATGGCGTCGTTGATGTCGGAGGTGTAACCACCGCAGCGGCCGAGCACGCGCACCGGCACGACCTTGGCGTTATAGGCGATGCCGGCCCCGCCCTTGGCGTTGTTGGTGACCTCGGCAATCGTGCCGCTCACATGCGTGCCATGCCAGCTGCTGTTGCTGGCCGGCGCACCGGTGCCGCATTCGTTCACCGCGCTGTAGTCGCCGATGTCCCAGCCGCCGGGGACCCGCTCGTCGGTGGCACGGTGTGAGACAAACGCGTCGGAAATGAAGTCGTAGCCCGGCAGCAGGTTGGCCTCAAGATCGGCATGGTGGGTGGCTCCGGTGTCGATGACGGCCACCACCACTCCGGTCCCGGATGCGCCGGCCCCCCAAGCGCTGGTGATGCGCGCGCCACCGGCACCGGTGCCGTAGTGCCACATCTGGTGCGTTGCCAGCACCGGGTCATTGGGCAGGACCGCGCGATGCATCAGGCGGTCCACCCGCACGCTTTCCACATTCGGGTCGGCAGCGATGGCGCGCATCAGCACTTCCGCCTGGCTGCGGTCCAGGCGCTGCGAAGCACGCACCACGTGCTGGCCACGGAAGGTGCCGCGCAGGGTCTTGATCTGCAGGGCAGCGCTGCTCTGCTGCCCGGCCAGGCGCGCGCCCATCTGTGGGCGGGCACGGCCGGCGGCCGCATCGAGTGAACGCTGGCGCGCGGCCGGCTGGGTACGCTCGGCGCTGCCCGTCTTGTAGGCAACGATGAAACGCGGTGACACGGTGGCATCGTCGATCGCGGTCAGGTCGACAGTGCCGGCAAAGGCCGGCGCGCAGGCGGCGGCGACCAGCAGGCTGAGTGCGGTACGGCGGAAGATCATGAAAGGGTTCCTGGCAGACGGGGAAAGCGCGGCCGCCACAGCGGCGACCGCGTACGAGGACGTGGTGTACGGAGTTACAGGTCGACGCCAAAGCCGATGCCGGCCGAGCGGTCATCGCTGCTGAATGCACCACCGATGCTCATCGAGACACGCTCGCCGATGGCCTTGGAATAGCCGACCGACAGCGCGCTCTCGCCGTTCTGCCAGCCCACGCCGGCGGCAACGCGGCCACGCGGGCTGCGGCTGCCGGCGGCATTGATGGCCATGTTCATCATCGCGCTGCCCATTGCGCCCTGGCGATCCAGGCGTTTGTCCTGCAGGTCGAGGCGACGGTTCACGTCGTCGCGCAGACCGCTGAAGCTGTCGTTCAGACCCGCCAGGCTGGCGTCGGTGTAGGCGTTGGCGCGGCCCAGGGTCTGGGTGGCGGTGGTATCGGTGTAGCTGTTGGCTGACGCCAGCGTGTCCGCGTCACCCTGCTGCACCTGCGCCACGTTGGTGGCATCCGTGGCGGCCGTGCCGGCGGCGACCTGGGTCACCCGACGTTGCTGGGTGGCATTGCCCACCGAGACCGTGTTGGCCTCATCGGCAATGGAGCCCTGCCCCAGCGCGACCGAGCCGGACGCGGTGGCATGGCTGTCCGCGCCCACGGCGACGGCATTGTCAGCACTGGCGTCAACCAGCGCGTTGCTGCCCACCGCGACGCTGTTGGCCGCCTGCACATTGGCCCCGTTGCCCACAGCGGTGTCGTTTGCATCCGTGGCGTTGGAACCCGTGCCCAATGCGAGGCCATGGCCGTTGCCCGGCGACGGGCCGTGTCCCGGAGGGTTCGGCCCCTGCGCTTCCAGCGCGCTGACCCGCCCGCTCAGGCCGGTAAACGCCGCATCGATGGCACTGAAGGTGCTGCCCACGTTGCTGAAGGAGCCGCCCTGGAAGGTGTACGCCGGCGCGCTGATGCCACCGCCGCCCACCGTGGCACCGCCGCCCAGCGCGGTGGCCACACTGTCGAGCTGGCTGCCCAGGGTGCCACCAACATCGGCCACCACCGCATCCAGCTGGCTCTTGTTGACCGCATCGGTGGCGTTGACCGCATCGGCCACGTGCACCACGCGACGCTCCGCGCCTGCACTGCCAACGGCGACCACGCCGTCCTCGTCTGCCACGCTGTTGGCGCCCAGCGCCACGCTGTTGTACCCGGACACGTAGGTGCCACTGCCGACGGCCACGCCGTCTGTGCCGTCCACCACCGCCAGGCTGCCGATGGCCACCGCATTGTCCGCACCGGCAAAGCTGTTGTAACCGCTGGCCACGCTGTACCCACCCAGCGCGAAGGCATTGGTGCCGGTGGCCAGCGCCGACTCACCGGCGGCGTAGGCGTAGGTGCCCAGCGCGGTGGCGTTGGCGGCGACCGCCTGGCTGCCCGAGCCGAAGGCGGCGCTGTGCTCGGCCAGCGCCTGGGAAGCGCTGCCCACGGCAGTGCCCTCCACGCCCGAGACCAGGCTGCCGGTGCCCACCGCCAGTGCCGAGGTCTCGGTCGCCTGGGCCCCGGTGCCAAAGGCAATGGCATTGCTGGATTCGCCGCCGGCACCGGCCGCGGTGCGGGCGTCCTGGCCGAAAGCGATGTTGCCGGTGCCGGTGTAACCGTCGGCATAGGCGTTTTCGCCAATGGCGATGTTGCGGTGCCAGGTGGCCGTGGCCTGATCGCCCAGCGCGATGCTGGCCTGGCCGTACGCGACGCTCTGCGTGCCGATGGCAATCGCATCTGCGTCGGCCGCGGTGGATTCACGTCCAATCGCCACGCTGGAGCGCCCCGCGGCCTGGGCGTAGAAGCCGCCGGCGTACGAGCCGGAGACCACGGTCGGGTCAACGCTGTCGTAGTTGCGGGTGATGCTGCTCGGGCCCGGGTGCTCGGTGTCGCGGTCACCGGTGGAGGCGGCCGGCCCGATGGCGGTACCGTAGTTGCCGAAGGCATAGGTGCCGCTGCCGAACGCAGCCGCGCCCAGGCTGGTGGCGAATGCCTTGCCATAGGCGTTGGTGATGCCGCCGGGGCCGCGCGGGGTGCCACCGAAGGCCTGCGCCCAGTCCAGCCAGCCGCCCACTGCCACCGAACCGGTGCCCAGTGCGTAGGACATGTAGCCCATGGCGGTGGAATACGGGTTGTAGGCGATGCTGGTGTAGCCGACCGCCGTACCCGGCCCGCGAATCGCCTGCGCGTTGGCACCGATCACGGTGTTGTTCTGGTCGGGCTGCCAGTTCGGGCTGTAGCTGAGGTAGAGGTAATCGCCGCCGGTGCCGGCACCGGCACCGATCACCACGTTGTTGTTGCCCTGCGAGCGCGCACCGTTGCCGATGGCGATGGAGTTCATGGCCGCCTCGCGGGTGGTCATGCCCGAGAACGAGGTCCAGCTGCTGTTGTAGGTGGTCACGCCCTTGTTGCCGTCCACCGTGGCCCCGTTGCCCAGCGCGATCGAGCCGTTGCCGTTGACGCTGGCTCCGTTGCCGATGGCCACCGAGTTCTGGGCCGGGCCCTGCACCAGCGTTTCCACCTTGGACACCACACCACTGGCGTCTTCGCTGAAGCTGACCGTGCCGTTGATGGCGCGTACTGCGGCCCCGGTGCCCATGGCGATGTCGTTGCTGCCGTTGGCGCTGGCCGAGGCTCCGACGGCAATGGAATTCACGCTGCTGCCGGGTGCCGTGCTCGCCCCGGTGGTGGTCGCGCTGGCTTTGTTGGTGGGCGGCGTGTAGGTGGTGGTCGTGGTGGTGGTCATACCGGCATGCACCGCGCCCGCCTGGTTGCCGATGGCGATGCTGCCCGCAGTGGCGGTGACCGCACGCACACCAATGGCGGTGCTGTTGTCACCCAGCGCCTGGGCGGCGGCACCTACGGCGGTGGCATTGGCGCCCTGCGCCCAGGTGACCTCGTTCGGGTCGACCAGGCCGTCGCCGTCCAGGTCCAGCCATGCCCCCATCGCAGCACTGTGGTCGCCGCTGGCCTGGCTGGCCGGACCGCAGGCCAGCGCGTCGCTGCCGGTGGCGGTGCTGTCCACGGGCAGCGGCGTGCCGGCGTCATCCACCAGCTGGCAGTTCACCCCGGCATACGCCGGCAGGGACAACACGGTCAGCAGAGCGGCGGTGAGGGCTTTGCGATGCAGGGTGTGCGTGATCGGCAGCATGGTCGGGCTCGGGTTGGGAAGCCCCTAGAACGCCCCAACCCGCCCCGCCTTGCATGACCCGGTGATGACATTGGCGTCATCGATGGTGTTAATTCGGTGACATCGGTGACATTGCGGTGAGATTTCGAGCCTTACCGCCCCGTCGCCGTCACCGTGCAGGCAAAAGTCACCTCCACTGCACTGCCTGCCGGCATCGAGGGGATGGTCACCCCGCCGCCGGTGAGACTCCCCGCCGGGATGCTGCCCGGACACACCGCCCCACCGTTACTGGTGCAGCTACCCGGGCTGGTGCAGCTCAGACCCGTGCCGGGGCTGTCGGCCAGCAGCGCGTCGGTCACATCGACCGTGCCCACATTGCTGGCGGCCAGCGTGTAGGTCACCGTCCCACCGCTCGGCACCACGCTGGGCAGTGCTGTCTTGCTGATCGCCAGATCGGCCACCTGCGCGGTATTGATGAACGTACACACCAGCACCGCGCCGGGCAGCAGCGCCGTGGTCGGAATGATCAGCGTGGCCCCGCCGCTCACGTCGCCAATCGGCCCGGGCGTCTGTCCGCTGTTGTCCACGCAGCTGGCGTCGGTGAATTGCAGGCCCGGTGCCGGGGTTTCGCTGATGCTCACCGCCAACCCCGGATCCAGCACGTTGAATACGCTGGCTGAAGGCGTTTGAGTGCCCTGCACCACCGTGGTGATGCTGTCGCTGCTGCCGTCCAGATTGACCATGCTGAAAGTGAAGGTGCCCACCCCACCTTGGCTGATCTTCGCCAGCTGCACGGTCTGCGCCAGGGACGGACCGGTCCAACCACCGATCAGGATCAGAACTGCCCAGGTCCAGGCGGGAACTCGGCGGGAGATATAAATGCGCATCTGTCGCCCTCAGTAGGTGCCGACCATGTTCAGGAACCAGCCTTTGTGGTCGTAGTCGAAGTCGGTAAGGTCGTCACTGAATTCGGTGAAGTTGTAGCCCACACCCAGGCGGAAGTTCTGTCCGATGTCGCGGTCCACGCCGATCAGGAAACCGGACTGGGTACCGCCGTCCTTGACGTCCAGCCAGCGGTACTCACCCAGCGCGTACCACTTCTGCTTCAGCTGGTAGCGCGCCTGCAGCACGCTCAGGGTGGTGGCCGAGTCGAACCAGGGGCCACTGCCCCGCCCCAGTCGAACCTCGCCATCGCGACGGGCCAGCTTGGTGGCGAACTCCCAGTGGGTGTCCAGCTTGTATACGCCTTCGAAGGCGATGATCTGGGTCTTCTGGTCCTGGTCGGCCCCGCCCAGCTGGGCCTCGGTGGCCAGGTCGTACAGGTAGGTGTAGCGCCCGAACAGCGCCCAGCGCTGGCTGTTCCAGGGGCGATAGGCGAAGCCCACATTGGCTTCCCAGAAGCGCGCGCCGGCCAACGCGTTCAGCTCATCCGTGGTGCGCGAGTAGTTGAGCCGGGCGGCGATGCGCCAGCTGTCGTTGAACTTGTGGGTGAGCCGATTGGTAGTCACCCACTGGGTGCGGCGCTCGCTGCCGCTGTCCTTGCGCCATTCGATCTTGCTGCGCCAGTCGGTGTCGACGGACGTGCGCCCGCCGCTGATGCTGACCGCATCGCGGTCCACGTGACCGCCGTCTACCGTGTCCAGCTCGCCCGACTGCAGGGTGAAGCCCAGGTTCCAGCCCTGCGCGGGATAGAAATCCATGCCAAAGGTGTGAGCAAGCCCTGACTGGTCGGGTTCCTTCAGGAACTGGCTTTCGTTGTACAGATTGGTGCGGTTGCTCAACCGCCAGCGCTGACCCAGGGTCCAGCCGTTCTGGCGGGTCGGGTTGAACAGCGATTCGTACTCGGTGGTGTCGGTGGAGTACCTGTACGCGCCATACAGCGAGTGGTCGCGATCCAACTTGTACTCGGCATCCACGGTGGCCGAATCACCGCGGTCGCCGGTACTGATTTCGGCCCCGACACTGGCGCGGTCACCCAGCAGGTACTCGCCGCCCACCGCCACCGCGTTGTTGTCCTCGTAGCGGCCGCCATCGTCGTCCAGGGTGGCCTGCACCAGCCCATATAGCTCCAGCGTGTTGCCGAATTGATGGCTGTACTTCACCGCGCCGAGCAGGCCGGCTGCCGGATCGTCGGTGCTGCCCTCTTCCACCCGGCGCAGCTCGGCGCTGAGCGTATTCCAGTCATCCGGCCGCCATTCCAGGCTGGCCTGGGCCTGGGTGAACTGTTCCGGACCGCTTTCGGCCTTGCTGTAGCGCGCGTACATGCCCAGCTGCTGGGTGATGCGGCCCAGCACCTCGGCTCCGTACTCGGTGACCTCGAAGCCGGTGTCATGCCGGGCGATGGAATAGCCCGGGTCGGTGTTGCGCCACCAGGCACCGCCGCTCCAGTCGCGTTTGGTCCAGCCCAGCTCGCGCAGGTTGATCCGGCCTTCCAGCGCCTGCGCGTCGCCCTTGCGATCGGGCTGCGTGCTGTTGGCCTGGATGAAGGTGAAGCCGCCGTTGTCGGAGAAGAACGATGGCACCCCGAACGACTCGGTATGCGCGTACTCGGCTTTCAGGTAAGTGCCCTTACCCGCCTGCAGGGTCAGGTCGCCCGCGGCCAGGGTGTAGTCCTGACCGTCACGGTTCTCGTCCACATAGGTCACGCCCACTCCCACGTGGTCGCCGAACCACTGCTTGCCGCGCACGCCCGCAGTGAGCTCACCGTCATCAAAGCCGGACGGCAGCCATTCGTAGTCCACCAGCAGGCGCTGCTCGTAGCCGTCCAGCGGCGCGTCGCGGGTGAGCGTGGGCACATTCTCCCGGGTCACCTGTGACAGCGGCCGGGTCAGCAGCAGCCGGCCCTGCATCTCGTCAATCTCGTAGTCGGTGCCGCGCTGCAGGGTAATGCGGCTCTCGACCCGGCCGGTGGTGCGGTCACGGATTTCCAGCACCACCTGGTCCGAGCCCGGCAGGATGTCGGTGTTGCGCAGGTAGTACAGGCTGCCACCGGTACCGATGAACTCGTTGTGGCCGGGTGCGGTCTGTTCCTGCGCCCCGAACAGGCGCAACGTACTGCGCGGGTCGCCCCAAGGGTTGATCGCCTGCGAACGCCAGCTCAGCGCCGCACCATACAGCGAGCGCACGTACTGGGCATACTCGGTGCCGGTCATGCCGGTGGCGAAGTTGCCCCACAGCGCCTGGTTCTTGTCCCAGTCCACGCGCAGGTAGAAGCGGCCCATGCTGTCCACGTCGCGATAGGTGGTGGAGTCGTCGCCGTAGGTCGGGTAGTACAGGTCCGGGTCCAGCCGGCGGAAGATGTCCTGCGGCCACGCCTCGGTGAAGCCGTCGAACAGATGCTCCAGGTCCTGCTCGGTGGTGTCGGCCTGTGCGGTGACCAGATACTTGCCGTGCACCTTGCCCTTGCCGTAGAAGGCCAGCCGGCCATCGCTGATCACATCGTCGGCATAGCGCTCCTCCACCGCAAAGGGCGCGACCGATCCACTGACGCTGTTCTGCGCGATGGTCACGTCGGCCAGGCCGACGCCGAAGAAGTACTTGCCGGTTACGTTGATGTCCAGCGCGTGCTGCTGCTCCAGCCCGTCGCGACCACCGCGCACAGCGATGTCGAAGCGGTGCTGCCCGACCGGCACCAGGTACTCGGCGACGAACTTGCGTTCCATGTCGACCGGGTAGCTGTCGCCGTTGATGGTCAGGCTGGTGCCATCGGGCAGGTCACGACCGGTGATGCGGATGCGCGAGCCATAGATCGGGATATTCTGCAGCCGCAGGCCGTTTTCGGCGAAGGCGGTGTCGATCAGGCTCTGCTGCAGCGCCTGGTCCACGCCCAGCGCGGTGCCCTGGCTGCGCTCGACCCGGGTGCGCAGGCCGCTGAGCTGGCTGTCGGCTTCGATCGGGCGCACCAGCTGCAGCGTGTGTGGAACTGTTTCGTCATAGATCCCGTTGGCCCCGTGCGCACGCACGATGTAGACCAGCTGATCGCCGTTGCGGAAGGGCTCGTCGTCCGGCAAAACACCGTCCCATTCCAGCTGGGTCACTGCCGCGACCTCGACCGGCACGGTGACCAGCGGGGCGATGCGGTCGACATCGGTGTTACGGAAGATCAGGATCTCCATCCGTTCGATGAAGTCGCTGTAGTTCCCTCGCACATAGAACGGCACCGGCTTGATGATGCGCCCGCCTTCGAACGCCACCAGCGACGGCGCGGAGACCGAAAGCTCCGGCTGACCCAGGTTCGGGTCTTCCGTGGCCCAGATCACCCCTCCGCTGGGCAGGCGCAGGCTGAAGCGGCCGGTGGCCACGGCACGTCCCGGTGGCGGCTGCGATACCGTGACCCGACGATCCGGCTGCAGCGCCTGCTCACCGGAACGCACGTGGGTGCCCTCGGTCACCGGCTGCTGCTCGCCCTTGCTGCGAATACGCAACAGCACACCCTCGCCTTCGCGGCATTCCTGTTCGGTGCAGCGCACCGGCGGCGGTTCGGCGGGCTCGGTCTGCTGGGCGCGCAGGGGTGGGCTGGCTCCGGCCAGCAGCGCGGCAAGCGCCGCATGCAGCAGCGACGGTTTCATCGCCCCTCCCCGCGCGTCGGGCGCGCATCCAAGGGTGCCGCGGGGTCAGCGCTGGCATCCACCTGCACCTTGTCGCGCACCGCCGGGCTGAGCTGTTCGCGCAGCGCGGCATACACGGCCTCGGCGCGACGCATGCCCAGCGCCTGGTTGTAGGGCACCGCGCCGCGCACGTCGGCATGGCCGACGATCACCAGCCGACCACCGCCACGCTGTTCCAGGTCCTGCGCAATGCGCGCCAGCAGCGGCTGCATGGCCGGCCGGATCTGCGCGCTGTCGGTGTCGAACAGCACCGTGCCGACCAACGACCCGCCCTGGTCCACGCCGACCAGCAGCGAGGCGGGGTCGTCCACATCGGCGCGCGCGACCACGCTCACCTTGGCCACGCCGCCCTGCAGTGCCTTCAGCAGCGCCGCACGCACGGCATTGGCGCGCTCGAAGGCGATGACCTCACTGCCGCCGTTGGCCGAGACAATCACCTCGCCCTCGCCGTGCTGCTGCACCTGCGCGGCCATCTGTGTGATCACCGGCTGGTAGCGCTCGGCGATCTGCGCGCTGTCCGGCGCGAAGAACACCTCGCCCAGCACCATCTCGACCTCGCGCTTCTCCTCCAGCACGGTGGCCGGCAACTGCACGGCGAAATCAAAGCGGGTCGGCACGCCCGGGGTCACCCGGCGCAGCTGCGGATTGCGGGTGATGAAGGTGCTGCCTTCGGGCAGCGTGGCCGCGTCCACCTTCAGCACATAGTTGCGTCCGCGCGCCTGGCCACCGCCGCTCACGCCGACCACGTGGTAGCGCCCAAACTGATCGGTCTCCATCAGCAGGCCTTCCACTGAGCCGATCCGAACACCGGGGATGCCGGATTCATCGATGCCGTCATTGGCGATCACGTAATCCACCACGTAGCCGCCCTCGCCCGGACTGACCGTGCGCTGCACGCGTGGTGCGGCAGCGGTGAGGCCTTTGGCGGCATCGCCTCGCCGTTCCACCCGTGTGCTGCCCTGAGCATCCAGATGCACACGCACGCCTTGGCGGTTATCCAGCACGAAGTCATCGGTGAAATGCGGTTCGCGCAGGCGCTGGCGGATCACGATCTGCGGCGGCGGATCGGCTTCGCTGCGGCGACCGGCCAGCGTGCCGAGCGCCATCCCGTGCAGCAGCGGTGCGCTGGCGTCGGCGACTGGTTGCGGTCCGTTGCCCCGGTCCACCTGCGTGGAGCCAGGTATATAGGCATCGGGCGCAAAGCCGCCCTGCACCCGCAGGCCGGTAAGTTCTGCAGGGTCCTGCCATCCATCGCCGTCGCGATCATCGAACACGCTGCCGGCAATCAGGCTGTCATCCAGCAGCGGATCGCTGCCCAGCACCACTTCCGCCGTGGCCACGTTGGAAGCCGGCAGGTCGGTGGGGGCGTAGGTCTGCGCGCGGTTGATCTGCGTGCCGGGACGCACACCCGCGCCCACCCGCATCAGGTAGGAGATGCGCGCGGTGTTGCCGGCGGCGATGTCCAGGTCGTTGATGCGCAGCGGCGATATGCCGATTGCGGTGACGTGGTGGTCGTCATCGTCGCCCTGCAGCGAGCCCTCCACATAGGTGAAGCCGGCCGGTGGTGTGTCGATCAGGTAGCCGTCGACCAGGTCGATGTCGCCTACGTTTTCAGCAGTGAGCGTGTAGCGCACCAGATCGCCCACCTTCACTTCGCGGCTGCCTGCGACCTTGGTCAGGCGAATGCTGGCCGGTTCGTTCTCCACTTCAACGACGGCCGCTGCCGTGGCGGTGGCGCTGGTCAGCCCGGCACCGGTGGGCTGGGCGGTGGCCAGCACACTGTTGGTGAGCGTGCCGCCGTCCACGCCGGCTTCGGCCTCGGTGATGGTGTGGTCGTAAGGCACACAGGTGGCGCTTTGCGCCGGGGCGAGCTGCGTGGGCGCGCAGTCCAGCGTGGTGGTCGCGCCGCCCTGGAACGTGTCCTGCACCACCAGCTGGTCGAGGGTGACGTTGCCGGTGTTGGTGACACCCACCGCATAGGTGATCACATCGTCGATGTTGCCCTTGCCCGGCGTGCCGCGATCCACGCTCAGCGTGGCGATCTTGGTCGCCGCTAGGGTCGGTCGACGCGCGATCGGCAGGTTCAGCACCGGGTGGCAGCGCGCATCGGCCGAGCCGGCCGGGCAAACCGCCGGCGGCAGCGGCGCACCGCCGGCTGAAGGTTCGGCGGTGATGTCGGCGGTGTTGTCGACGGTGCCGGCATCGGTGTCGGCCTGGGTGACCACATAGGTGCCGGTCAGCTCGCAGCTGCCGCCCGGCGCAACACTGGCGCAGACCGCACGGTTGGGGGTGATCAGCGCATCGTCGATGGTCAGGTTCACCAGCGTGGTATTGCCCGTGTTGGTCGCACGCACGGTGTAGGTCAGCGTGGCCCCGGTGGTGACTTCACCGCTGGCATTGCTGTTGGCACTCAGCACCTTGGTGGTTTCCAGTGCCGGCTGCTCGACGATGTGCTCGGTGCTGCAGCTCACGCAGGTCGGGTCGGGGTCGCCGCCGGGCAGGTTGCTGGCGGTGACCACATTGCGCTGCGTGCCATTGGCATCGGCGGCCACCGTCACCTGGTACACCAGCGGGTAGGTGCCCGGCAGAGTTCCCGAAGGAAGCACGCACAGCAGGTTGGCGCTGCAGCTGTAAGCGCCTGGCGTCACCACGGTGGCCTGGCCGAGGCCGGCATCCAGGGTGTCGTTGAGCAGCAGTGGTTGGGTGGTCACCGAGCCGGCAATCACCGTGGTGACCGTGTAGGTAATGGTCTGACCGCGCTGCACGAAGCTGCCGCTGACCGGGTCGGCCACCTTGGTCACCGTTGCCGTGGACGGCACCACCGGATGTTCGGTGCTGCAGTTCTGGCACACCGGGTCCGGATCGACGCCCGCGGGCTTGGTCGGCACCACCGCGTTGCGCAGCGTGCCAGTGGCGTCGGCATCCACGCTGGCGGTGTACACCAGCGGGTAGCTGCCCGGTGCGGTGCCCACCGGCAAGATGCAGACCAGCGGGTTGGCCGCAGTGCAGGTGTACGCACCGGCATTGGTCACCGCCACGAGGGTGAAACCGTCGCTCAGCGTATCGGTGAGCGTCACGACCTCGTGGGTTTCGTTGTTGGCCACCGTGGTGGTGACGGTGAACTGCACCACGTCGCCAGGCGCGACCTGGGTGGTGGACACCGGCGCGGACACCTTGCTGACCGTGATCGCCGACGGCGTCAGCGCGGTCGGCGTGCTCACCGAATCGGTCGCGGTCGCATCGGGGGCGGTACCGGGTGCGTCGCCGACAGCGGTCGCGGTGTTGTTGACCGCCGTGGCGGTTTCATCGGCGAAGGTGATGACGTAGGTGTTGCTGCTCGCCGTGCAGCTGGCGGTGGCCCCCGGCGGCAGGGCCAGTACGGTGCACGACAGCCCCGGCAGCAGCGGGTCGGTCACGGTGACCGGGGCCAGCAGCACATTGCCGGTGTTGGTCATGCTGAAGGCGTAGGTGATCACATCACCGGCGTCACCAGTAATGCCGTCGGCGTTGGTGTCGGCGACGCTGGCGGTCTTGTCCAGGGTGATCGCCGGCAACTGGGTGGCGTTGATGGTCACGCTGTCCTGCGGCGAGGTGCTGGTGCCATCGGTAGCGGTGGCGATGTTGGTCACGCTGCCCTGGTTGAGGTCGGCCTGCGTCACCACGTAGCTGCCGGTGCAGGTGAGGCTGGCTCCCGGGGCAAGTCCGCCCGCCGGCAATGCCGGGCAGCTCACCGTATTGGGCGCGGTGATGCGGTCGTCGCTGACCGTAATGGGGCTGGTGATGGTCACCGTGCCGCTGTTGGTCACGAGATAGCTGTAGGCCAGCAGGTCGCCGACGGCGGTGTACGTGGGGGTGCTGCTGCTCTTGTCCAGGGTGAGCCCTCGCGACTGCTCCACCGGCACGATCACCGGCGGCGACGGCGTCAGCGGCGTGGTGTCGCTGATGCCGTTGCCGATGTTCTCCACCACGCCGGCATCGACATCCGCCTGCACCACGGTGTAGGTGCCGGTCAGTACGCAGGCACCGCCGGGGGCCACGCTGGCACAGGTGGTGGTGTTCGGGGTCAGTTTGGGATCACTGATCACCACGTTGGTCAGCGTGGTATTGCCGGTATTCGTTCCCGTGACGGCGTAGGTGATCACGGTGCCCAGCACCGTCGGCGTGGGCACGTTGGTCGCGGCCTTGGCCATGGTCAAGGCGGGATTCTGCACGCCAGTGACGGTCACTGAATCCGGGGCCGAGGTCGTGGTTCCGGACTGCGCGGTGGCGATGTTGGTCACGCTGCCGGCGTCGAGATCCGCCTGGGTGACCGTGTAGGTCGCCGTGCAGGTCAACTGACCGTTCGGGGGCAATCCGCCCGCCGGCAGCGCCGGGCAGTTCACGGTGTTGGGCGCGGTGATGCGATCGTCGGTTACCGTGACCGGCGCGGTGAGGGTCACGTTGCCGGTGTTGGTCACCAGGTAGCTGTAGGCCAGGGTATCGCCGACCGCATCGAAGCTGGCGGTCGTGGTGCTCTTGTCCAGAGCGAGCGCCGGCTGTTGGTTGCCGTTGATGGTCACGCTCGACGGCGGCGAGGTGGTCACGCCGGACCGCGCAGTGGCGGTGTTGGTGATGCTGCCGGCATCGAGGTCGGCCTGGGTCACCACATAGGTGGCCGTGCAGGTCAGGCTCACGCCCGGTGCCAATCCGCCTGCGGGCAACGCCGGGCAGCTGACACTCGCAATCCGGTCATCGGAGACCGTGACCGGATCGGTCAAGGTGATGTTGCCGGTATTGGTCACCAGGTAGCTGTAGCTGAGCGACTCTCCCACCGCGGCGTAGCTGGTGTTGGGACTGCTCTTCACCATACCCAGCGCACGGTTCTGCACGGCGGTGATGGTGGCCTGCGCCACCACCGGCGCGAGCGTGCCCTGCGCGGGCGTCGCCGTTGTGGTGGCGGTGTTGGTCACGCTGCCGGCATCGAGATCGGCCTGCGTGATCAGGTACGTGGCGGTACAGGTGGTGCTGGCTCCCGGTGCCAGGGTGGTCACCGGGCAGCTCACCGCAGCGATGCGATCGTCGACCACCGCCACGCCCGACAAGGAGACATTGCCGGTGTTGGTCACCGCATAGCTGTAGCTGATCGACTGCCCGACACTGGCGTAGGTGGTCGGATTCGCGGTCTTGGTCACCGTCATCGCAGGGCCCGCCGCCAACGGCGTGGTGGTGCTGTCGTCACCCGTGGCATTTGGCCCGGACGGTGGCGTGCCTTGCCCGGTCGCCGTGTTGACCACCTGTCCGGCATCCATGTCGGCCAGAGTGATGGTGTAGACCACCGTGGAACAGGTCGTGCTGGCACCCGGGGCCAGCTGGCCCGGTGGGCAGGTGATCGGCGGCATGCCCGGCAATGGATCACTGACAACGATGTTGTTGAGGGTCACGTTACCGTTGTTGGTGACCACGAAGCTGTAGGAAATCGTATCGCCGGCATCGGTCACGGCGGGCAGCGTGCCGCCGCTTACCGTCGGCGCACCCGCGGTCTTGTCCAGCACCAGCACCGGCTCCGCCGCCAGCACCACGGTCTCCGAATCCGGCGACGAACTTACCCGCGCGCTGCCTGGCGGTGTGCCTTCCGCGGTGGCGGTGTTGACCACACTGCCGTTATCGAGATCGGCCTGGGTCAGCGTATACACACCGGTGCAGGTGGCGGTCGCATCGGGGCCGCTGGCGGTCAAGGTGGTCTTGTCGCAGGTCGCGGCCGCATCCAGATGCGTGTCGATCACGGCCAGTGCGCTCAGGCTCTGGTTGCCTGTATTGGTGACCACGAAGGTATAGGTGATGGTGTCGCCGGCATCAGTCACCGCCGGATCGCGGCCCAGGTTGACGGTCGGCGCGGCAGCGCTCTTGTCGATGCTGAGCGATTGCGCCGGCAGCGGCAGGCCGACCCGCGCGCTGGCACTGGCGTTGGCGAGAGTGCTGCTGGCCGTGGCGGTGTTGTCGATGGCCTGGTCGCCGCCGCCGTTGGTATCGAAGTCGGCCTGGGTGCTGGTGTAGTCACCGATGCAGGTGATGCTGGCACCTGGGGCCAACGTCGCCACCGGAATCGCCGGAGTGCAGCTGAGCGACGGCAGCATCGGGTCGCTCACCGAGGCGTTCTCCAGCGTGGTGTTGCCCGTGTTGGTGGCCACCAGGGTGTAACGGATCACATCGCCTGGAGTGGACACCGTGGCCACATCCGCTGTCTTGCTCAGGCCCAGCGCCGGGCTGCGGACCACCGGGATGTCCAGCGTTGCCGTGCGGCTGATGGCCCCGGACACCTCCGACGTGCCCGTGGCCTCGGCCTGGTTGCTGATCACATTGAGCGTGTCGATGTCGGTCTGGGTCACGCTGCGCTGCGTGCCGGTGCAGATCACGCCTGCTCCGGTACCCGCCCCGCCGAACACCAGAACCCGGCCCGGTTCCATATCGACACTGGGGCAGGCCAGTCCCAGCGCTGCATCGGTCACGGTGACGCCCAGCAGCGTGACGTTCCCGGTGTTGCTGACCGTGAACTGGTAATTGATCGTGCCGGGCGCGCTGACGCTGCCAACATCGGCCGTCTTGACCAGAGTCATCTGCGGGCTGCGCACCGGCAGGTTCACCTGGTGCTCGGCAGTGTCGGTCACCGTGCTTCCGGCGACGGGCGTGTCCGCCACGACGGTGGCCACATTGTCGATCTGGCCATTGCCCGGCAGGCTGTCGCTGCTGCCACTGTCGATATCGGCCTGGGTGACCGTGTACACGTTGCCGGTACAGCCGTTGAACAACACCTGCGCGCCGGGTGCCAGGCTGGACAGCGGCGGGCACGAAAGGCCTGGCAACATCGGATCGGTGATGGTGATGTTGTACAGGGTGACGTTGCCGGTGTTGTTCACCGCGAACCCATAGGTGATCGGCTGGTTCGGCCCGGTCACCGAGGCAACGTCGGAACTCTTGCTGAAGAAGATGGCCGGCGTGCGTTGCGGCAGCGAGACGTCCGCACTGGCAACCGCCGTGACCGTTACCACCGGGCCGCTACCGATCTGGTACTGGGCTTGTCCGGTGACCTCGTTGTGGATGACCCGGCTGTCGTTGACCGGGTTGCCCTGGTTGTCGATATCCGACTGCTGTACGGCGTAGGTATTGCCGGTGCAGGCGAAGTCGACCGCGCTGTTGGGTGGCAGCGTGGGAATGGTGTTGCAGCTCAATGCGCCGCCGAGCAGGGTGTCTTCGATGATCTGCAGGTTGTCCAGGGTGACCGTGGACGGGTTGCTGACCCGGAAGGTATAGCTGATGACATCACCCATCGCGGACACCGAGATACGGTCCGCAACCTTGGTGAATTCCGGCTGCGGGGTGCCGTGGTTGATGATGACGGTACTGCCATCGTTGGCGTCCACCGGCGTACCGTCGTAGTCACCGGCTGCCTGGGCCACGTTGAAGATCGCGTTGCCGCCGTCGATATCGGCCTGGGTCACGGTATACGTCGCGGTGCAGCTGGCACTGGCTCCGGGGGCCAGCGTGAACGGAGCCGCCGGCAGGCAGGTGAGCGCGCTCATGCCCGGCTTGAGATCGGTGACACTGATGTTGTCGACGGTGACATTGCCCGGGTTGGTCACCAGGAAGGTGTAGGTGATCACCTCCCCTGCCGCGCTCACCTGGGTCGGGCTGGCGCTCTTGTCCAGCGCCAGCTGCGGGGCCGGTGGATCCACTGGCACGCTCGCCGTGGCGTCGCCATCGACGGTGCCGCCGCCGGGTGCTACGGCGGTGGCCGTGGCGGTGTTGTCGATGTCACCGTCGCCACCGCCCCGATCATCGATGTCGGCCTGGGTAACCACGTAGGTGTTGCCGCTACAGGCAATATCGGCAGGTGGCGCAATGCCGAAGGTGACCGACTCACCCGGTGCCAGCGGGCCACCCGGTGGGCAGCTGAGGCCGGGCAGCATCGGGTCGGCGATGGTCACGGTCTGAATGGTGGTGTTGCCACGGTTGGTGACGGTGAAGTTGTAAGTGATCTCCTCACCCACGCTGGCCGTACCATTGCCATCGCTGTCGGCCAGGCTGGGGCTCTTGGTGAACTCGGCCACGTAGCTGCGCGTCGGCAGATTCGTGTCCACGGTGTCATTGTCGACCACGGCATTGCCATCCGGGTCTGTGCCACCGACATTGACGGTATTCGTGACGACGCCATCGTCCACCCCGTCACCACTGCCGACCCGGTCGATGTCCGCCTGGGTGACGGTATAGCTGCCACTGCAGGCAATACTCGCGCCCGGCGCAAGCGTGGCAACCGGCGTGGCGGGGGTGCAGGTCAGGTTGCCCGCGATCAGGGGGTCGCTGACGGTGACATCGGTCAATGGCACGTTGCCGGTGTTGTTCACCGTGATCGTGTAGGGGATGCTCTGCCCCACGGTGGTCACGTCCTGCACCGGTGTGATTTTGCTGACTTCGATGGCTGACCGTGGCACGAACGTATTGCTGTAGGTGCAGGTGATGGTGGTATCCGCGTCGGCCACCGCAATGAACAGACCGTCGGCCGGGTTGCTGTCGGTGCCGTCACAGCTGAGCGTGCTGCTGTAGTCGCCACTGTCGCCGCCTGGGAAGCTCTCGGCCCCCAGGTTGCCGGTCTCAAACGCGTAGACGGTGTACGGGCCGACCTGGGTGGTGGTCGGAGAGGTCGAGGTGAACGCGGCGCTGTTGTTGATGAAGCCTGTGCTGGCCGGAATGTTGACCGTGGTCGGCGGACCTCCGCTCCAGACCTTGCGCACAAAGAGTTCCGCGCTGCGTCGGTCGTTGACGTAGGTGCAGACCATGGGGCCGTCATCGGGGCCGACCGTCAGGGTGCCCGTGGTCGGCGTATTGACCACGAGCCCACTGGTGTTGGTGCACGACAGCGTGGTGTTGTACAGATTCGAGGTGACCGAACCGAACGACTCCGTCAGGTTGATCACATCGCCGGCGTGGACGGTCTGCGGGGAACCGGTATCGGTCTGTGTGGCAGCACCGCTGGCGGTGGAGCTCAGCGAGGTCAGCCCGGTGGCGACCAGGGTCACATCGTCGCCGGCCAACGCATTCAGCCAGGTCTTCTCCAGCGTCAGGGTCGTACTGCTGCGGGTGTTGGTGTAGGTGCAGACGATGGCGTTGCCGGCATCGGCCGGGGTGATGTCCAACGTGTTTGCCGCCTTGCCATCGCTGCCCGCCAGCGCGCCACCGGTGCAGGTGAGCGCCACGCTGTAGTTGTCCAATGCGCCACCGGACATGGTTTCTGCGGGAAGCAACGCCTGCTCACCGATGAACACCGGCACGGTGGTGCTGTTGGCCTGCACCGAGGCGGTTGAGGTAAACGCATTGGTGTTGTTCTGCAGGCCGGTGGTGCCCGCCAGCTGCGCGACGTCACCATTCAGACTGTTGGCCGCCCATACCTTGACCAGCTGCAGGGTCGCCTGCGGACGCGTGTTGGTGTAGGTGCAGACGATATCCGTATCGCCCTGCCCCACAAGCAGCGTGTTGCCGGTCAGCCCGCTGGTGCCGGTGCAGGCCAGCGTGCTGTTGTAGTTGGCGGCGTTGCCCGGAATGGCAAACGTTTCCGCCAGCGTCAGGCTTTCACCCGCGTAGACCTGCACCGGGGTCCCGGTGTCGGTTTCGCTGGCGGTATCAGCGACGGACGTCAGTGCGATCGGGCTGGTGGTGCTGCCCGTAGCACTGAATGTCACGGATTCGCCCACCGCAGCGTCGACCCAGGTCTTGCGCAGGGTCAGGTTGACCGCACGTCGGGTATTGGTCTGGGTGCAGCTGATTGCGGTATCGCCGGGTGTAACCGTCAGCTGGTTGCCCGCCAACGGCGTGGTGTTGCCAGTACAGGCAAGCGTGCTGTCGTAGTTGCCCGGGTTGCTCAGCGTTTCGGTGATGGTCCCCGTTTCGCCGGCGAACACCGCCACTGCCGTACCGGTCGTGGTGTTGTTGCCGGTGGACGTGGACAGCCCACTGCTGGCCGTGTTCTGGAAACCGCTGCTGCTCACCGTGGCGGTATCACCTGGCAGGCCGTCCACCCAGGTCTTGCTGAGCACCAGCGTGGCCTGCTGGCGGGTGTTGGTCTGGGTGCAGACGATGGCGGTATCGCCCGCCGTGACGGTCAGCGTGGTGCCGGCCAGCGGCGTGCCGTTGCCGGTACACGCGAGGGTGGCGCTGTAGTTGACCGCATTGCTCAGGGTCTCGGTGATGGTCCCGCTGTCACCGGCGTACACCGTTACCGCTGCACCGGTGGTGCTGTTGTTGCCGGTGGATGTGGAGACCCCGGTGGTGGCGTCGTTGGTGAACCCGGTGCTGCTGACCGTGGCGGTTTCACCGGCCAGCGCGTTCACCCAGGTCTTGACCAGTTGCAGCGTCGCCGCCTGACGGGTATTGGTGAAGCTGCAGTTCACGCCGGTGTCGGCCGGCATGCTGAGCGTGCCGCCAGACACGGGAACCACGGCCCCGTTGTCGGCCCGCGCGCACGCCAGCGTCGTGGTGTAGTTGCCTGCGCTGCCTGTGGTGAAGGTCTCAGCCACGGTTACCGGCGCGCCCGGTGCCACCGCTGCGCGACCAGCCACCGACGCGCCCCCCACGGTGGAGTTGCCCGTCTGCAGGACGATCACTTCGTCGGCGCTACCGCTGATATCCAGATCTACCGCGTTGCCGGTCTGGCCGTTGACCCACAGCTTGGTCAGCAGCAGGCTGAAGTAGACCGGGTGGCTGACGGTGCAGCTGGCCGCTGGCGTACAGCCATTTCCACCACTGACGGTATTGCTGACCGTTCCGGTCGCGTCAGCATCCACGGTGGCTTGGTAGGACCAGTCGTATGTGCCGGGAACACTTCCTGCCGGCAGGGTACATTGCACGCCCTGCCCGGCTCCGGTACAGCCGGCGGGCAGTGAGGCTGGCACCAGCGTCAGCCCGGCGCTGAGCGTATCGGTGAACACCGTGACCTCACTCGTCGCGGCCCCGGTCACCGTTGCGGTCAGGTTGAAGCCGAGTGTGTCGCCCGGTGCGACGGGAACCCCGTCGGCCGGGCTGCCTGATTTGGCGATGGTGGCCGCGTACACCTGCACGACCACGGCATCGGTGTTGTCGCCCGGATTGGCGTCGTCCTGCCCGGTGGGGGGCGCGATGCTGGCGCTGTTCTGCACCGAGGTCTGTGCAGTGGCATCGATGCACGCCAGCAGGGTCAGCATGACCAGCAGCCAGCGCCAGCACCCTGCATGGGCACGTTCTGCTGATGTGCTGGGCCCTGCTTCGCCGCTGTTCCGCACCCTTTCACCCCGCCGCCGGTTCCAATCGCATCGTGTCCCTGACTGCGGAAACGCCTGCAGTCAGTGTCCACGCGCGTTGCATCAGCGCCTTCCGGGGAAACACTGCTCCTCGCTAAGTAAATCTACTGGCCGCTGCGTAGAACTACCCAGCGCGAGCCAGCACAAGTTCCGATGCGTCCGCGCCGTCACGCTGACAGCGTGGTGGACGCCCGCCCCCCATTGGAAACGACGATGAAGATCATTACGCTGCGCGCCGCCACTGCCCTGCTGCTGGTACTGCTGAGCCTGTTGGTGGTGCCCCTGGTGCGCGCCCAGACCGCGCCGCTGCCAAGCAGTGACGCTGCCGATCCCGCGGTTCGTCCGCACGCTTCCAACAAGTGGCGGATCGCCTTCGATGAACGTGCGAAGTCGGACGGAACCATCACCTTCCGAGTCTGGCCAGCGCAGGCGGACCCGATCCTGATCGAAGTGCCGATCAAGGATGGCGTGTCCGAGAACCACATTGCGCAGGCGGTACGCGATGCGTTGGGCACGCGACTCGGCAAGGCGTATCACGTGGAAACCGACGACGGTGAAGACGTACTGGTCAAGGCTCGCCACGGCACCGCCGACTTCGGACTCGACCTGGTCAGCAACACCGTCCGCGACGTCGACATCAAGCTGCACAGGGAGTAAAGCCGGGATCGATGCAATTCTGCGACTCCGTTCGCAGTTTGACTCCGCCGAAAAATGGGTGCACCGTAAAAACGCGGCCAGACCCTCGTTGTTCGGTATCGCAGTCGCTTTCTTGATGCCAAGGAATGGCCGTAACCGAAGGGGTGCCCATCGTCGGGTGCCCTCATCGCAACAACACAAGGAGAATGCGGAATGCAACTGAATGACGACGTCGTTTCAGGCTGGCTCAACGGTGCCGACAGCGTAGATGGCTGCGACAATCCGGCCGGTTCCCTTTTCATCTACGGCCAGGAAGCCACTGAAGCCGCGCTGACCTCTGCAGCACCGGTCATGGCCACGGGCGGTACCGGCCACTGCACCACCACCCTGTCGCAGATTGGTACCTGTCACTGTTGTTGATGTGAGCTGCGCCGGCGCGCAGCCGCATCTGCTGCGCGCCTCTGCACCGTCATCGGGCATTCGGCCCGGAACACGGAACCCGAATCGACTGCAGGGAACGCCATGACTGCTTCCGCAATGAACAGCTTCTCCCGCATCGTGCGCCACTATCTCGCCCCGGTTGCCACCGGCTGCGCCGCACGCCTGCAGGTGCTCGGACGGGTACTCTCCCCGGGCGAAATCGACCTTCTCCAGGCCCAGGCGCACACCGCGCTGCTGGAGAACGCGCAGCTCAAACTCAACCGACTGCTGTTGCTTGAACTGCACGCCGCAGTGCGCACTGGCCAGGTGTCCAGCACCGACCCGGGCGATCAGTTGCAGCAGTTCGAGGCCCTTGCCACCAGCACCGCATTCGCGGAACACCTGCGGCAGCGCTACCCCGCACTGATGCCCCGCTTCGAGGCCATGCAGCAGGCGCAGGCCACCGCCATTGTCGAGCTGGCCACGCATATCGGCGAGGATCGCGCGCAACTGGCGTCACTGCTCGGTCACCCTGCCGGCCTGCTCACCGGACTGTCGCTGGGAAAAGGCGATCTGCACGGCGGTGGTCGTACCGTGGCCAAGGTCAGCTTTGAAGGCGGCACGGTGATGTACAAGCCGCGCTCGCTGCGCATTGATGCGGTCCTCGACCAGTTTCTGGACGCGGTGTTTCCGGATCAGCCGGAACGGGTCCGCGTGCCTACGGTCGTCGACTGCGGCGACCACGGCTGGGCCAGTTTCGCGATCCACCGCTTCTGCAGCGACGACACCCAGCTGGCCACTTACTACCGGGGTCTGGGACATTGGCTGGCCATCCTGCGTTTGATTGGCGGCACCGACATCCATCTTGAGAACCTGATTGCGTGCGGTCCCACGCCGGTCATCGTTGACGCCGAGAGCGTGTTTTCGCCGCCTCTCGCCACCACGCCGAGCGGCTACGGCGATGCCTACGACATGGCCGTGGCACTGATGCACAACTCGGTGCTGCGCACCGGCATTGTCCCGTTCCGTACCAACGGGCTGGGCATGGAAGGTGTGGACCTGTCCGCCGCGGGCGCGTTGCCGGGCGAGCAGCCGAAGGTCAAGGTGCCGATCATCGTCGAGGGCGGCGAGTACCCTGCCCGGCTGGGCATGGTGGAGGCTGACTTCGCAGTCGCGCAGAACCATCCCTGCGAACGGCCTGATGTCTCACGCTTCTGGGACGAGATCAGCGAAGGGTTCATGCAGGCCAGCAGCCGATTGCGCGCGCTGGACAACAGCGGCGCGCTCGCGCAGATTCTGGAGCCTTTCCAGGGCTGCCAGGTCCGCGAAGTGCAGCGCCCGACCATGGCTTATGCCGAGATCGGCCGCATGCTGTGGCACCCCGCTTCACTGCACAACGAACCGGCGGCCATCGCCCGTGCCATGGACCTGCTGGTACGCAATGCGGCGGTGTCGCCGGCAGCGTCGGCCGAGCCGGATGCGGTCATGGCGGAGATCAACGCACTTCGCTTCGGTGACATTCCACTGTTTGCCGAGCCACTGTCTGCCGAGCGCATCGCGCGCGTCGTGGACAACTGGCGCGGCATGCGCATCGATCTGGAAGAACTGACCATCCGCAGTACGCTGGTCGCCACCGACCTCAACCAGCATGCACTGGCCCGTGCAGAAGCGCGCGACGGTTACACCTACGCAGCCAAAGCGCCGCGCGCGGACGACCTGGAGCAGCGCCGTCTTCGCCATTGCCGCGACGCCGTCAACAACCTGATCAAGCTGTGCGTGCATGGCGACGATGGCACCATCACCTGGATCACACCGGAGATCACCCAGACCGGTTGGACGGTGCAACCCGTGCAGACCGACGCCTACTTCGGGCTGGGCGGCATTGCCTTTGCACTGGCCGCGTATCAACGCGAAGTCGCGGTGGGACGCGCGCTATCGGTTGACGGTCTCGATGATGCGGTGGAGGGCGCGGTCCGCATCTACCTCAGCATGTGCGAGCGCGACCAGCCGGTCATCGGCGGTGGGCTGGTCGGTGCAGGCGCACGCATCTGGACCTTGCTGACCCTGCACCGGCTGCTGGAACGCGACGTGTTGCTGAGCGCTGCACGTGACGCCGGGCACGCCCTCGCCGCCGCCGATTTCGCGAACGTACCCAAGTACGAACTGCTTGACGGTCTGGCCGGTGCCATCCTTCCGCTCATCCACTTGAGCGAGGTGACCGGAGAACGCCAGTGGCTGGACGTGGCCGCCCGTGCGGCGCGCACCCTGCAGGCGGCCGCCGTGGTCGATGCCGGCGGTGCACGTTGGCCCACGCCACAGTTCGACGAGCCCATCGGTGGGTTCGCCCACGGAGCCATGGGGATCGGCTGGGTGCTGGCACGTCTTGCGTTGACCGAAGCTGGCAGTGCTGAAGACCGCCTGGCTTGGCAGACGCTCGCCACGGGTGCGTTCGCGTTCCAGGACGCGTTGTATGAGCCCGAAACCGGGCGTTGGCGTGATCTGCATCTGCGCGACGGCCAGAAAATCTTCCCCACCTGGTGCCACGGCAGCGTCGGCATGGGGCTGGCAGCGGCAGACCTGTACGCCCGCACCAGACACCCCGATCACCTGCGCATGATGCGCCGGGCGGTGGCCGACGCCAGCGGCCGCTGGGGGTTCAGCCACACGTTGTGCCACGGCGACCTGTCGATCCGCGAGTTGCTTGTGCGTGCCGCCGAACTGGATCCTCAGGGCTGCCCGTATCCGCAGGACAGCGGCGCGATCGAGGTGCTTTCGTCGATCGAGGAGCACCATGGTCTGGTGGGCGGTCTGACCCGGGCCGCATTCACCCCCGGCCTGATGATCGGGCTGGCTGGCGCGGTGTACGGGCTATGCAGCATGCATCCTGAGTGCAGGCTGCCCTCGCCGCTGCTGCTGGAATGCATGCCCCACACTCCCGTGGTGCCGGGGCAAGCCCGGCAACTGAAACGTGACGTAGTCATGGCGTAGAGCCGGGCTCTGCCCGGCTGCTCTTCGCTTGTGCGCCAACCGCAGCCGGGC
>NZ_JASCOZ010000004.1 GCF_029960115.1 Stenotrophomonas sp. PS02289 | reverse complement strand
TCCGGCTCATGCCTTCCACGTTGTGGAGGATGATCATGTTGGCCACCAGCTGGCTGTACTTGATGATCTTGCGCTGCTCGTGTTGGACGTTCTCAGCAATGATCCCCTGGCTGCCAAAGAACACCCACTTCACGAAGCCGTTGTATTCCTCGCTCTTGTTGGTCGCGGCATTGATCGTTTTGCGGATCTCGTTGTCATCAATGTAGCGAAGCAAGAACAGCGTTCGGACGGCCTTGCCAAGTTCCCGGAATGCGAAGTACAGCTTGTTCTTCCGGCTGTAGGTGCCCAGCCGACGTAGGATCGAGGACGCGGTGATCCTGCCCAGTCTGATTGAGATCACCACCCGCAGCATGTCGTGAAGATGGGTGGCGATCAGTTGCCAGTCGATGCTGTCCCCGAACAGTGCCTGGATGTTTTTATAGGCCCTGCCCGGTTCGGGCCGGAAGAATGTCAGGTCCTTGATGTTTCGGATTCTGGGCATCAGCTGGATGCCCAGCATGTGGGCCAAGCCGAAGACCGGATAGCTTTGGGCCTGCGTGTCGCCATGGACGATCTCAGGCTGGATGTCGGAAGTGTTGGCCAACAGGCCGTCCAGGATGTAGATGCCCTCGTGCACGCCACAGGGAATGAAGTGGCTGAACAGCGCCACGTATTTGTCGGACACATGGTAGTAGCCGATGCCGCCATAGCCGCCGTACCGGATGTGGTACTCCGACAGCAGGTTGTCTTCGTAGACGCTCCACTTGGTGCCATCTGCTGACGCGCTCTTACCGCTGCCCCAATAGCCAGGCAGGTCAAATTTGTTGTAGGTATTGATGACCTCTACGATGGCCTTCTCAAGCACATCCTCGGTCACGTATTTCAGGTTGAGCCAAGCGACCTGGCGCCGGCTGAAGCCCTTGATCGACCGCGCCGTCTGCGTCGGCCCCAGGTTGCAGCCATAGCAAAATAGCGTGGTGATCACGCGTCGGGGCAGATCTTCGACTTGGCTCTCGGTCCCGGCGATCGGGCGGAAAAAACGGTGCAGGTCCAGCCATTGGCTGGCATCGATCAGGACATCTACGATGCTGGACTCTGGGAGTCGTTCGGCGATGAGGCGATCCACGGTGGTAATCGCGCTGGAGACTTCGGCCCGTTGCCCCTTCCGCAGCACCAGGCGCCCATCCAGGATGTCCGCATGAACGTTCTCCGGGAAACGCGCGTCGACCTCATCGGCCAAAGCCGTCAATTGTGCGCGCAACCCCGCCACGAAAGACCCGGCGTCGGTGGGCAGGCCTGACACCTGGCCATAGGCTTCCAGTTCCTGGGCCAAGGTGGCCTCATCGACCAGCTGCTCGCGGTAATCGTCAAAGCGCTCGCTGCTGGGAATGAAGAGATCGCCGGACTTCAGTTCGTCCTTGACCTGCACCAGCACGGCCAGCTCGAAGTACTTACGGTGCATCCAGCCAGCTCCTGCCGCGCTGGCCCGTTTGCCGAACACGTGCTGACGCCAGAGCTTGGACATCCAGTCGAAGTCCTTTTCAGGGTCCAAACCGAGGGAAGCGACCTCGATCAGCTCACGGCGTTGGTTACGCAGCGAGAGCACGGCTGCGATCAAGGGCTCCATGCCGGCATCGTGGCTGGTCGCCCGCAAGTTCATGAGCTCCAGCCCATTGAACAGCAGCGGCCTGACCGCGCCGTAAGGTTGCAGCATGAAAGGCAGGTAGTTTTTCCCTGCGTAGGCCATATGTTCTTCGCATTCGGCCAGCAAGGTGGACACTTCCGCTTCCAGACTATTGTCGATCGCGTCCACGCGCTGGCTATCGCTGCCGTCGAGCTGGTAGGCCTGCAGGATCTCCTTGAGCTGGCCGATGAGGAAGTCGGCGCGTTTGGCATGTTCGAGCTGATAGGCCAGCAGCTTCTGCTGCGCGGTGTTCTCCAGCCCGCGCACCTGCTTGATGAACAACTCTGCCGCATCGTCTAATGTCTTGGCATGCTGGGCGCGGATGAAGATGGTGGCCAGCGCATAGCGCTTGTCCTCACCCAACTCGGCCAACTCGCTGGCGTCATACGCCCGGGCCATTGCACGGAATTGCTTGAGCTTGGGGACCGGTACATCGATTGGAGGCAGTTGCTCCGCCAACTACTGCAGCATACGGATGTGCTGCAGATAGAACCGGACCTCTTTGTTGGTCGGCCGGCCAGGCTCGCGCTTGAGCGAATGCCAGCCGGTAAATCTGGATCCTTCCGGTGCGCGCAGTAGCTCATCAATCAGCGTGCGCGTGGCAGGCGTCAGTGCGTGGCTGATACTGCGGTAGTAGCCCAGGTTGACCCGTTCGCGCGCCCCGATAGCGGCCATCTCAAGGGTCCGGAAGCCTGGTAGCTCGTAGCGATGGTGCACCAGCTCTTCGAGCAGGACGTTCACGATGTCCGGGATGGTGTGCTTGGTCTGGGCTGCGGCGGTGGCCACTGTGTCCAGCCAAGACAACCCAGATTTGTCCAACGGGCGTACCCCAATGAACTGCCGAAGCTGCGGCATGTGCCGGCGTTTGCTGCCAGAGCTGTCATAGCGATCGAGCTGGTCAGAGGCCAGCACACGCCCGAGACGGGCGGCCTTGGCGATGTGCTGCCGGATCCGCTCAGGTACCTCCGCCAACAGCGTGAAGTAGCCTAAGCGTTGGAAGAGCTTTAGATGGATCAGTACCGCCAGCTGCGGACCCGGCTGGGTGGTCAGCTGCTTGGCAAATGCAATCTCAGCGGCGCTCGGGGTGTAGATCTCCTCCAGTTCCTTGGCGGTAGGATCAGGCTTCAGTCGCGGGTAGGCGGTCTCGTGAAGGGTAGCCATTGGATCCGGAGGTTATGAGGGGGGTCAATCCCAGTGGCGGCCGTCGTCTGTACTGAGAGACGCTTCCAGGAAACACTGGTGCGTATCGGCCATGCGGTGCATGTCATCGAGCAACGTGGCCAGGATTTCATCCAGATCCCGGTCGGGATCGGTGGGAACAGTCAACCGGTACTCGCTGCTGGCGGTGTTCAGCCGTACCGCTTGGAACGGGGCCAAGCAGATCTCTTCGATTCTGCCCCGGGCCTTGGCCGCGCCGCGGCCGACGCGGGCAAACGGGGTCAGCACCATGCGTAGGAGCAGCTGCAGGGCAGATTTGACCTCGGGCGCCGGCAGCGCCATCGCCGGAGCTGGCGCGGTTGGGCTGGGCAGGCTCGCTTCAATGCGATCCCGGGCGAACGGGTCACGCCCGTCCAGGTAACGCATGGCCGACTGAACATCGCGCCAGCCCACGTACTCCATCAACGCCTTCATGTCCCAGCCCTGATCGTTGGCCCAACTAGCAAAGCCGCGGCGCAGCGAATGGCTGCTGTGGAGCCCCGCATCGGCAAAGCCGGCACTGGCCAGCAACTCGCGCAGCAGGCGCACCAAACTGTTGGGATGGAGCCCTTCGGCACTTACGTGGCCCCACTGGTTGATTGCCCGAAACACCGGCCCGTCTTGCACGTTTGCCGCCTGCAGCCACACTTGGGTCGCCTCTACCGGACACAGCCGCGACAACGCCGGCACCTTATGGGTAACGCCGGCCGCTTGGCGATCGCCCTTGCTGCGCGGCAGGAAGCAGGTCATCCCCTGTCCCGGCACCAGCGTGAGATGGGCCACTTCCAGACGCAGCAGTTCATCGCCACGGAAGCCACGCCAGAATCCGAGCAGCACCAACGCGCGATCCCGCTGATGGCGAAGCGCCGCCGCCCCGTCGCCCCGGGCATGGGCCGCAGCAATCGCTGCGGCCAGCCAGTCATCGAGCTCGACCAGCCGCCGGATCTGCAGTGGCGCAGCCTGCTTGACCCGGGTCGGGTGGAGGGTCTGAATCCCTTTAAGTACCTTGCGCACCAGTGGCGAGCGGGTGGGATCCACAAATCCGTGATCCCGATGCCAAGAAGCGATCGCCGCCAGGCGATGCCGCAGCGTGCTGGTGGCCAGGGTCTGCGCGTAGGTGGCCAAGTACCGCGCCACACTGTCTGGGGTGGCCGGAAGGTGTCCTTGCCACTCGACCTCAAAGTGCCGTAACGCCGAAGCGTAGCTGCGCACAGTGTTCTCGCGGGTGGCGGCATCAATGTACTGATCGAGGATAGTCACCTGACCCAGAACACGCACGCTTCAAAGGTGGCCGGCCAATCGTCCATCATTCGACGCAACTATGCAAATTGTGCTAAGCTCTCCAGTCAGACGGCCGCAAACAACAGCGGACCCAACTCTACTCCCGAGCCAGTGCCCATAGTGATTACGCCGCCCTAAATCCTGTCATCGGATCAAGCCCGCAAGCGGGCTTAGGGTTGTTATTTCGTAAATCACACTGTTGGCCCGACGACCAGTCGGGACTAGGGATATTCTGTTTTGACTACGCTTACTCGACTGCGCCAGGACTGGCTCGGCAATATTCGTGGCGACTTGCTTGCCGGCATAGTTGTTGCGCTCGCTCTAATTCCAGAGGCCATTGCGTTCTCAATTATTGCCGGGCTTGATCCCCAGGTGGGCCTCTACGCCTCATTCTGCATTGCAGTGGTCATCGCCTTTACCGGCGGTCGTCCGGGAATGATCTCGGCAGCTACCGGGGCCATGGCGCTGCTGATGGTTGGCTTGGTGAAGGAGCACGGACTGCAGTATTTGTTGGCAGCGACGCTCCTAACCGGGGTGCTGCAGATCTTGGCTGGCACGTTTAGGCTCGGGGCGTTGATGCGTTTCGTCTCGCGCTCGGTCATCACCGGTTTTGTCAATGCGCTGGCGATCCTGATTTTCCTGGCGCAGCTCCCCGAGCTAACCAACGTCCCTTGGACCGTTTATGCGATGGTCGCCGCAGGGTTGGCCATCATCTATCTGTTGCCACGCGTGACCAAGGTCATTCCCTCGCCGCTGGTGGCCATCGTGGTCCTGACGATAGTCGCGCTCCTGCTCAAGCTTGATATCCGCACCGTGGGGGACATGGGCGAACTACCCGACAGCTTGCCGGTGTTCTTGTTGCCTGATGTTCCCTTGAATCTAGAGACACTGAAGATCATTTTCCCGGTTTCCGCCACATTGGCGGTCGTGGGCCTGCTGGAATCGATGATGACTGCAAAGATCGTCGATGATCTGACCGATACGCCGAGCAACAAAAACCGCGAAGCGGTCGGTCAGGGCATAGCCAACATCGCATCCGGCTTTGTTGGCGGCATGGCCGGTTGCGCCATGATTGGCCAGTCTGTCATCAACGTTAAGTCCGGCGGTCGTGGTCGCCTCTCATCACTGGCCGCGGGCGTATTCCTATTGTTGATGGTGGTATTTGCAGGCCCTTGGGTAAAGCTGATTCCCATGGCGGCGCTGGTCGCTGTAATGATCATGGTCTCCATTGGCACTTTTAACTGGGGTTCACTGACGGCACTTAAGGCAAATCCCAAGACTTCTAGTGTGGTGATGATCGCCACAGTTATCGTGACGGTGTCCACCCATGATCTGGCAAAGGGCGTTTTGATCGGCGTACTGCTCTCGGGGCTGTTCTTTGCTCGCAAGGTAGGCCAGGTGCTTCACATCGGCTCCACTTCTGAAGAAGGTGGGCGTCTGCGGTGCTACACCGTGACCGGGCAGGTTTTCTTTGCCTCGGCTGACCAGTTCATTGCTAGCTTCGATTTCCGCGAGGCTTTGGAGCGCGTTCAAATTGACGTGGGCCGTGCCCACTTCTGGGATCTCAGCGCGGTGGGCGCACTGGACACGGTTGTGGTGAAGTTCAGGCGTGAAGGTACTGAGGTCGAAATCCTAGGAATGAACGAAGCCAGTGCGACGCTGGTGGATCGCTTGGGCGTCCACGACAAGCCCGACGCCGTCGAGCGGCTGATGGGCCACTGAGGAAGCAACCATGACAGACAAGATTGGACACTCCCATATAGATCACAGCGGCAGTGTATTGGCCGCCACCGACGCATCCGCTTACAGCGAGAGCGTGGCGCATTACGCCGCTTGGGCAGCGCACAGACTGGAAGCCCCGCTGGAATACCTTCATGTGCTTGACCGCCATCCGGAAGCGGCCAGTACCGCGGACTTCAGTGGGAACCTCGGAGCGGATGCCCAGCCCAGGTTGCTGGAAGGGCTCGCCTTGCTGGACGAGACCCGCAGCAAGCTGGGCCAAGAACGAGGCCGCCTAGTGCTGCAACAGGCCAAGGGGATTGCGGCCGCTTTCCATGGCATCGAGGCGGAGACGCGGATGCGGCATGGGTCCTTGGTGGACACCCTCATCGAGTTGGAAGGCGATGCACGCCTGTTTGTCCTTGGCAAGCGTGGCGAGCATGCGGATTTCGCCAAGGGACACCTGGGCAGCCAACTGGAACGCGTGGTACGTGCAGTCCATCGCCCATTGCTGGTGGCGTCGCGCAGCTACACGGAAATCGAACGCGTGCTGATCGCGTTCGATGGGAGCGCCACGACCCGCAAGGGCGTGGAAATGGTGGCGGCCAGCCCGTTGTTCAGTGGACTCGATATCCGTGTGCTCACCGTCGGAGCGACCAATGCCACAAACGAAGCCGCATTGCGTTGGGCGCTGGACACGCTGGCCGCGGCCGGATTGTCTGCGGCCGGCGCGGTGCGACCGGGCGAAGCGGAAGAGGTGATCGGCCATTACATCCGTGACGAGCATGTGGATCTGCTGGTCATGGGGGCCTATGGCCACTCGCGTATCCGCCAGCTGATTGTCGGCAGCACCACCACCACGATGCTGCGCACCTGCCGCGTCCCGGTGCTCCTTCTCCGTTGACGCCAACCACCGGCAGTAAGTCAAATGACCGAAGCATCAACCAAGCATAAATCCACTGCAACAATCAATCGAAACCACCTCCATCGAATGATGGACGAACTGCTGGAGATCGCTGATGTTCGACTGGGCGGTGATCGCCCATGGGATATCCGGTTGCTGGTCGATGGCGTCCCGGAGCGCGTATTTGCACAGGGCAATCTCGGCCTTGGGGAAAGTTACATGAACGGCGCATGGGAGTGCGATCGGCTGGACGAACTGTTCGATCGCATCCTGCGTGCGCGGCTCGATCGCCACGTCAAACCGTTGCGGCTCATGTTTCATTCGCTACGGGCCAAGCTGCTGAATCGGCAGACATCGCGACAGGCCTGGGAAGTCGGCGAGGCCCATTACGACCTCGGGAATGATTTCTACACGGCAATGCTGGACCCGCGCATGACCTACACCTGCGGCTACTGGGCCGATGCGAAGAACCTGGCGGAGGCGCAGGAAGCCAAGCTCGACATGATCTGCCACAAGTTGCGCCTGGAGCCCGGCATGCGGGTGCTCGACATCGGTTGTGGCTGGGGCAGCTTCATGGCGTACGCCGCCGAGCACTACGGCGTTGAGTGCGTGGGGGTGACGGTTTCGAAGGAGCAGACCGCATGGGCGACGGAGCGTTATGCCGACCTGCCACTGGAGTTCCGGCTGCAGGACTACCGCTCCATCAACGAGCGCCTCGATCGCATCGCCAGCGTCGGCATGTTCGAGCATGTGGGTCGCAAGAACCATCGCAGCTACATGGAAGTAGCTCATCGCTGCCTGGCCGATGACGGCCTGTTCCTGCTTCACACCATCGGCAAGAACCGGCGCAAGTCCACTACCGACCCGTGGATCGATCGCTACATTTTCCCGAACGGCGAGTTGCCGTCGATTGGCCAGATCGGTGATGCTTGCGACGAGCTCTTCGTCGTCGAGGATCTGCACAACTTCGGCGCCGACTACGACAACACATTGATGGCGTGGCATGCCAACTTCGAGCAGGCATGGCCTCATTTCGAGGACGAACTGGGGCAACGGTTCCATCGGATGTGGCGCTACTACCCGTTGTCCTGCGCCGGTGCATTCCGCGCCCGCGACCTGCAACTGTGGCAGTGGGTGCTGTCCAAGGATGGGGTTCGTGGCGGCTATCAGCGCCCAGAAGGCCCGAGGTAATCCCCCGTCGTTTGACGGGGGACTTGACATGCTATGATTTAGTGAAATTCACGATACAACACCCCTCCGCCTGTCTCGTCGATCTTGAGGATGGCCTCAAGCTCTACTAGGTGATGTGGTTTCCGCACAATGGGGTGCGGTTCAGAGGGTTAAGACGAGGCTCTCTCATGACCACTCCAATCTAACGCTCACTTCTTGGCCGCGGGCGCAATGCCCGCTTCCGGATGCCGCTCCCGGCATACCGCCTACCAAGATGAGGAGTCACCATGTCCGTACACGTTCAAAGTCTGGACGAATTCTTCAGCATGCTCGTAGAGGAGCAGCGGGACATTCGCATCACCCTCGCCGGTTTGGAAGACGCGGGCCAACCCGTCGCCCTCGATCAGACCACGCAAGGCCGCGTCAGCAGGATCGACGCCATCTCCCAGCAGCACATGGCCAAGGCGGGCAGCAGTCGCCTGATGATCCAGTTGGATCGGATCAAGGCGGCGCTGGATCGCTACGAATCGGGGCGCTACGGCATTTGCTGCCGATGTGAACTCGAAATCGGGCATGGCCGTTTGATGGCCGATCCCGCCGCGCCTTTTTGCCTGGAGTGCACCGAGGAACTGGCCGAGGCGAAACAGCACAACATGCGCCGAAACGCCGGTCGCTGAGTCCGCGCTGCACCCATTGGGCCGCCTCTGCGGTGGTCGGCATATGCTTGTTGATGAAAGGAAAACATAGTGAATCTGATGACGAATGCACCGGCTAAATTGCCGGTCGTGAAGCGCTGCGCCTTCGGGGCGCATGAACTCACCCTCGAAACCGGCGAGATCGCCAAGCAGGCGTCCGGCGCGGTCATGGTCCGCATGGGCGATACGGTGGTGCTGGTAACCGCGGTCGGCAGCAAGCGCGCGAAAGATGGACTCGACTTCTTCCCGCTCACCGTCGAGTACCGGGAGCGCTTCTACGCAGGCGGTCGTATCCCCGGTGGTTTCTTCAAGCGCGAGGGTCGCCCGACCGAAAAGGAAATCCTGACCTCGCGCCTGATCGACCGGCCGGTAAGACCACTGTTTCCCGATCAGTTCCGCCACGAGGTCCAGGTCATTGCGACCGTGCTGTCCGTCGATCCATTGATCGATCCCGATATTCCAGCCATGGTCGGCGCCTCCGCCGCGCTGCGCGTGTCGGGGTTGCCGTTCAAGGGGCCGATTGGAGCGGTCCGCATCGGCCGCCACGGCGACAGTTTTCTGGTCAACCCGACCACCGGAGAGCTCAAGGCCTCCGACCTCAATCTGGTCGTCGCCGGCACCCGGCACGGCGTGTTGATGGTCGAGTCCGAAGCCAACGTGCTCTCGGAGGAGATCATGCTGGCGGCGGTGTCGCTTGGCCACCACGCCATGCAGCCCGTGATCGAAGCGATCGAGGAACTCGCCCAAGAAGCGAAGGTGACCAAGTGGGAGTGGAGCCATCCACCACGCGACCTGGCCCTGGCCGATACGGTGCGCACACAGATTGGAAACAACCTCAACAGCGCCTTGCTGATCACCGACCGGATCGCACGCAAGAAACGAGTGCAGGCGATCAGAAATGAAGTGTTGATTGCGCTAGCTGCACCGACGACCTCGGCAACGGGTTGGGAGGGTGCCCAAGTCCGCGCGGAGCTGGACGACCTCGAGTACACCGCTGTGCGCCGCATGGTGCTGCAGGATCGGCGTCGGCTGGACGGTCGCGGTCTCGAAGACGTACGTCCGATCTCGATCCAACTCGGCGTGCTGCCGCGCACTCATGGCTCGGCGGTGTTCACACGCGGCGAAACCCAAGCCATCGTGACCACCACGCTCGGCACTGCGCGTGACGGCCAGGTCATCGATGCCGTCACCGGCGAGTACAAGGAACACTTCCTTTTCCACTACAACTTCCCGCCTTACTGCGTCGGCGAGACGGGTCCGATGATCGGCCCAAAGCGACGCGAAATCGGCCACGGCCGTCTGGCCAAGCGTGGCGTCGCCGCGATCATGCCGTCGATGGAAACATTCCCTTACACCATTCGAATAGTGTCGGAGATCACCGAGTCCAATGGTTCTTCCTCGATGGCTTCAGTGTGCGGCAGCTCGCTGGCCCTGATGGCTGCGGGCGTTCCGGTCAAGGGGCCTGTGGCAGGCATCGCCATGGGCCTGGTCAAGGAAGGCGATCGGTTCGCGGTGCTGTCCGACATCCTGGGTGACGAGGACCACCTGGGCGATATGGATTTCAAGGTCGCCGGCACTATCGACGGTATCTCGGCCCTGCAGATGGACATCAAGATCGACGGCGTGACCGCCGAGATCATGAAGGTGGCATTGGCGCAGGCGCGAGAAGGGCGACTGCACATCCTTCGGGAGATGGCCAAGGCCATCCAGGCCCCGCGCGAGCAGATGTCGGAGTTCGCACCGCGCCTGCTGACGATCAAGATCCATCCGGACAAGATCCGCGAGGTGATCGGCAAGGGCGGGGCCACCATCCAGGCGCTCACCAAGGAAACTGGCACGCAGATCGATATCCGGGACGACGGCACGATCGTGATCGCTTCGACCAGCGGCAGAGCCGCCGACACGGCGCGCAGGCGTATCGAACAGATCACGGCCGAAATCGAACCGGGTCGGGTCTACGAAGGTAAGGTGGCAAAGGTGCTTGACTTCGGCGCGTTCATCACCATCGCGCCGGGCAAGGACGGACTGGTGCACGTCTCGCAGATTTCTGACGAGCGAGTGGAAAACCCGAATTCCGTTCTGTCGGAAGGGGATGTGGTGAAGGTCAAGGTCCTGGAAGTGGACATGCAGGGTCGGGTTCGGCTTTCGATGAAGGCGGTGGACGGAACGAAAGTGTTGCTGCCTGAGTCGGCGTATGCCGGGGGTTCTGGCGGCTCCCCTCCGGCATGCGTTTTTATTGCGGAGGAACGGTCATGACGCACAGAGAGATCCTTTTCGATAATGATGCGCGGCTGCGCCTGCTGCGCGGCGTCAACATTCTCGCCAATGCCGTCAAGGCCACCCTGGGCCCGAAGGGCCGCAACGTCGTGCTCGAAAAGAGCTTCGGCGCGCCGACCATCACCAAGGATGGCGTCTCCGTCGCCAAGGAAATCGAACTGGCTGACAAGTTCGAGAACATGGGCGCGCAGATGGTGAAGGAAGTCGCGTCGCGCACCAACGACAACGCCGGCGACGGCACCACCACCGCCACCGTGCTGGCCCAGGCCCTGATCCGCGAAGGCGCCAAGGCCGTCGCGGCCGGCATGAACCCGATGGACCTCAAGCGCGGTATCGACAAGGCGGTCATCGCCGCCGTCGCCGAGCTGAAGAACATCTCCAAGCCGACCGCTGACGACAAGGCGATCGCCCAGGTCGGTACGATCTCGGCCAACTCGGACGAGTCGATCGGCAACATCATCGCCGAAGCGATGCGCCGCGTGACCAAGGAAGGCGTCATCACCGTTGAAGAAGGCTCGGGCCTGGACAACGAGCTGGACGTCGTCGAAGGCATGCAGTTCGACCGTGGCTACCTGTCCCCGTACTTCATCAACAACCAGCAGTCGCAGACCGCTGACCTGGACGATCCGTACGTGCTGCTGCACGACAAGAGGATCTCCAACGTGCGCGACCTGCTGCCCGTGCTGGAAGGCGTCGCCAAGGCCGGCAAGCCGCTGCTGATCATCGCTGAAGACATCGAAGGCGAAGCACTGGCGACCCTGGTGGTCAACACCATCCGTGGCATCGTGAAGGTCGTGGCCGTCAAGGCTCCGGGCTTCGGCGATCGTCGCAAGGCGATGCTGGAAGACATGGCCGTGCTGACCGGCGGGACCGTGATCTCCGAGGAAATCGGTCTGTCGCTGGAAAAGGCGACGATCAAGGACCTGGGCCGCGCCAAGAAGGTGCAGGTCTCCAAGGAAAACACCACGATCATCGATGGCGCCGGCGAGAAGGCCAACATCGAAGCGCGTGTCACCCAGATCAAGACCCAGATCGAGGACACCTCGTCGGATTACGACCGCGAGAAGCTGCAGGAGCGCGTTGCCAAGCTGGCCGGCGGCGTGGCGGTGATCAAGGTCGGTGCATCGACAGAGATCGAGATGAAGGCAAAGAAGGCCCGCGTCGAAGACGCCCTGCACGCCACGCGTGCGGCGGTGGAAGAAGGCATCGTCCCGGGCGGCGGCGTCGCGCTGCTGCGCGCCAAGGCCGCGATTGCAGGCCTGAAGGGCGCCAACGAAGACCAGAACCACGGCATCCAGATCGCCCTGCGCGCGATGGAAGCACCGCTGCGCGAGATCGTCGCCAACGCCGGTGAAGAGCCATCGGTCGTGGTCAACAAAGTCAAGGAAGGCAGCGGCAATTTCGGCTACAACGCCCAGACCGGCGAATACGGCGACATGGTCGCGTTCGGCATCCTCGATCCGACCAAGGTCACCCGCTTGGCCCTGGAGAATGCGGCCGCTGCTGCCCGCATGTTCCTCAGCAGCGGCGTCGCGATTGCCGAAGCAGAACCGCCGGGCGCGGTGCAATCGGAAGACGGCTGATGTCCCGCCTCAACACGATCCTGCGCCTACCGGTCATCCATCGGGCTGATGCGACCGAGCTCGGCCCGTATTGCCTGGAACAGGTGCATCTCGAATTCGCGAACGGGGAGCGACGGCTCTACGAGCGGCTCCACACCCGCTCACCTGGAAGCGTCATCATCGCCGCGATGCCCGATCCGCACACGGTACTTTTGATTCGCGAGTACGCGGTGGGCACCCATCGATACGAACTTGGCCTGCCCAAGGGACGTATGGACCCCGGCGAGTCGATTCTCGAGGCCGCCAATCGCGAGCTGAAGGAAGAGGTCGGAATGGGCGCCAAGGTGATGCGCTATCTGCGGCCACTGACCTTGGCCCCCACCTACATGAGCAACGCCATCCATCTGGTACTGGCGGAGGACCTGTACCCGGAGCGCTTGCCGGGGGACGAACCCGAAGAGCTCGAGGTGGTCCCTTGGCAGCTCGATCGCCTCCACGAATTGGCCCTGCGCGAGGACTGCTCTGAAGCGTGCTCGATCGCGTCGCTGTTCATCGTGCGCGAGGTGATGCGGGAGCGTGGGGGTTAGACGTCCGGCATCAATGCCTATCGAACACGCGGTCGACGTCCGAGCCGATCAATTGCCGATTCGACCGGAGGTGAGGGGTTCATGAACGTGATGGTTTCCCCTGCGCACTTGTCCGCGCGACCCACGGCTTGGGAGTGTCGCAGTGCTCGCAGTACATCGTCCGCGCCGATGGCTTGAGGTAGATCGTGACGGTCCGGCTGTCATCCTCAGGCCACGCGCTCTACCCGATAGCCTTCCCGGCCATCCAGCTTTTCGATCGTCTTCCGGTCCAGCATGGCTGCATCCTCGAACCTAGGAAATCAGGCCTCAAGGGCACCGTTGGTCAGCCGAGGCTCCACGGTAATCCGCGAAGAACCATTTTTACACGGACAACCCCTAGTCCGCGCGACCCACGGCTTGGGAGTGCTCGCGTGTGGCTGTGAAGCAAATCTTCGGTGCACGTTCCTGCGCCATCTGCAGGTTGACGCGACTGGGTGCCAGGTAGACCAGCGCTCCGGAAGCATCGAGCGCAAGATGGGTTGCCGCCTTCTCACGGAACTCTTCGAGATCGGAATCGCTCTCAGCCTGGATCCAGCGCGCAGTGTGGATCTGGACCGGTTCGAAACTCGCTTCCACGCCGTACTCGTCCTTTAACCGATAGGCCACCACCTCGAACTGCAGGGTTCCGATTGCCCCGAGGATCAGGTCGTTGGACAACAGTGGCCGGAAAAACTGCGTGGCTCCCTCTTCAGACAACTGGGTCAGACCCTTTTGCAAATGCTTGAGACGCAACGGGTCCCGCAGGCGGATGCGCCGGAACAGCTCGGGGGCAAAGCTAGGTATGCCGGTGAACTGCAACGGATCGCCGACGGTGAACGTGTCGGCGATGGCGATCGTGCCGTGGTTATGAATGCCAATGACGTCGCCCGGGTAGGCGTGCTCGGCCAACTCACGCTCGGACGCCATGAACGTCAAGGCATCGCCAAGCCGCATCTCCTTGCCCGTGCGGACATGGAGTGCCTTGATGCCGTGCTGATAGCTGCCGGAGCACACGCGCAGGAAGGCGACGCGGTCGCGATGCAATGGATCCATATTGGCCTGGATCTTGAACACGAAGCCACTGAAAGCCGGCTCCTCTGGCGAAACCTTCCTCAGGGATGCGTCCCGTGGCTTGGGTGCCGGCGCATGCGTGACGAAGAAGTCGAGCAGCAACTGGACACCAAAGTTGTTCACCGCCGAGCCGAAGAATACCGGAGTCTGCAGACCTGCCAAATACAGTTCGCGATCGAAGGGATGAGACGCGCCCTGAACCAGGGCCAGCTCCTCCCGGACCTCATCGAGGAGCTGCGCTCCGACGCGCTTGACCACCGCAGGATCCTCTATGGATGGGAAGATCGTCGAATCCTGTCGCGTGAAGTTCTTGCCAGTTTCGAACAGGTGGACCTCGCCGGTCATCAGATGGATCACCCCCTTGAGTCTCGATCCCATGCCGATCGGCCAGGTGATCGGTGCGCAGGGGATGTCGAGGACGCGCTCGACCTCGTCCAGCAGTTCGACCGGCGACTTGCCTTCGCGGTCGAGCTTATTGATGAAGGTCATGATCGGCGTGTACCGCAGCCGACAGACCTCCATCAGCTTGATCGTGCGCTCTTCCACGCCCTTGGCGCAGTCGATGACCATCAGCGCCGAATCGACCGCGGTCAGCACACGGTAGGTGTCCTCGGAGAAGTCGGCATGCCCCGGCGTATCGAGCAGGTTGACGATGCGGCCCTCGTAGGGGAACTGCATCACCGACGAGGTGACCGAAATGCCGCGTTCCTTCTCCAGCGTCATCCAGTCGGACGTGGCGTGCTTGGCTGACTTCCGGGACTTGACGCTACCGGCCTGGCGAATGGCGCCGCCAAACAACAGGAGCTTCTCGGTCAGGGTGGTTTTCCCGGCATCCGGGTGCGAAATGATGGCAAACGTGCGGCGGCGCGCGGCCTCCGCGGTATGGGTCGGCATAAGACTCCCTCAAGCGCTGTGCGCTGTAACCACGTCTTGACGATCTAGGCCCAGGCTGGGTCTAGGGCGGCATTGGTGTGGTCGTGGGAGAAGAATGGGCCATTCGCGCTCAATTTTAACCCAGCACGAGGCCCCTCTGGATGGCCTGGTCGATAGAGGTGCCATAGGCGTCTGCAGGAGGCGTCTCCTCTCGGACCGTTGACTGCCACAACGGAAACGCCCCAGATCCCACAGCTGTCCGCCCGTATTTCCCCACAAGGACGCCCGCGATTTCCAGATCTCCCCCAAAGATGCCCTTGATTCCTGGATCCGCACCTAAGACGCCCTCGATTTCTGGCTCCACATCCAGCTCGCCCTTGAGTTCCCAACTGCGCACCTGATCGGTCAGAGCTTGTCGCCTGCACTTCCCAGTTCCGCCAGTCGCGACATTGGTCGCAAGAACAATTAGACGAGATCTCGGGCCTGAACGTGCGAACAGTTCAGCGGGTTGAGCAGGACTACAACACCGCGACTTCCCTGGGTGACGCGCCACGCCCCGCTCCACCTGCTCAAGCGCGTCGCTCGCCCCCTGACCAAGCTTTGACCTTAACTGGGCGTCGGTGACTCCCTCCCGTTCTGGTCGGCATCTGGGCCTTGTAGCGGCTCAAGCGCTGAGCTATAACGCCTTAGCCAGTCGCTATAAAGCGCCGGTGTTGTGCCCGCATAGCCAATAGGCTCCGGGTGCCCGAGGTCCACCCAATGGGGGCACGGGAATCCTTCGATTCCGGAGCCATCCATGACCGCCAAACGCCGCAGATCCCTTCGCACTTCTGCCTTCTACGCCCAATCGGGCCGTTGCTTCTATTGCGGCCTGCCGATGTGGCTCACTGCACCCTCAGAGCTCGGGCTGAAGGCCAGTAAGGCCCGAGCCTTTCAATGCACCGCCGAGCACCTGGTGGCCCAACAGGACGGGGGCAGAGACGTGTCCGGGAACGTGGTGGCCGCGCATAGCCGGTGCAACCAGGGCAGGCACCAGCGGAAGGGACCAGCCCCTTCCGCTGAAGCGTTCCGGGCGCTGGTTCAGACGCGGCTGGCAATGGGGAGATGGTGGTCCCGACTGCCATCAGGGATTGCACGTGCTTCCGTATGGCCAATTGAATTGAATCTTTGCAAGGAATCGGCAGCTGCTTGCCTGATTCGCTAGTCCACACTAGTGGCGCCCGGTTGCGGTGCTAGAACGGCGAGTCTGCTGCGAAATGGTCGCGCATTGGGCCTAACAAGGTCTGCGACCCTGTCAACACGTCCGAGAATTCCACCTGTCGCCACCTTCTCGTTCCAATATCGTTCCATCCACTCGGCTTTATCCAGGATCTTACCCGGAGCGCCTAGCAGCCTCTTGGCGATGAAATGCCGGATGAGAGCGGCCTGGCTATCGAGAATCACGACGCCCGCCCTTGGATTAGAGTCATAAGCGCTGTACGAGATCAGATAGTGGACATAGTGGCGGTCTGGCTCTTCGTCATCCCACGTCAACAGGTTGCTTAACCCCGCAGCGCGAGCATCCGATCGCACCTCTTCGCTCACGAGCACCATGGGATTGCGTGCTTCCTTACATTCCATGCGATAGGCGTCCAGCATCGCCGGTCCGAAGATCATCTGAGAATCATGATGAATGCTTCCAACTGTGAGCCCTCCACGTATCAATATATCAACCACTAGCAGGTTCTCGGCCAACATTCTGATGCAGCTCAGGATGTCGGCAAGGCCAGCAGGAGAGCGGCTGCTTGATATGACGATGCAGTCGCTGAAGTAAGTGAACAAAAGTCCTGTTGCTGGGTTGCAGCACGCTGTGTTCTTTAGTCTGTCGATGGCCTCTGCTATTTCATCAAGCTTGCTCATGTCGGCTGCCGACTCTTGGACAAGTGCGGAGAACCCGAGCATGTCGATGAAGGCGACGTACTTATCTTGGTAGAGCATGAAGAACTCCTTAGATGGTCGTGCCCATGGTGCCGAGGGCGGTTCCATTTGACCAGCGGGTGCGGGGCACGTCATAGGCCATGGAGCAATGTCAGCGACCTGGCTCGCGCACTAGTCTCGCAGAGGCTTGTTACGGCGCATCTTCGCATCGGATAGAAGCGAGCGAACGAGAGAGTTGAAGTCCATCCTGGCCCTAAAAGTTTCCTTCACCCTTGGTTAAACGAATGTCCGCTTTCGGTCAGAAGCGGACCAAAGTAGCCGGTGCTCTTCGCAGCCCGTACGCGACTTGGAGTCATATCATCAATCTGTATCAGGGCTCAGACCTAAGTGCCTGATGGTCCAATTCAGCGACACTATCCAGCTTCGGCGTCATCGCACACTTCGGGATACAGCCAGCGCGATCCGCTTATGGAACCAAACCGCACTGTGCCTTACTCTTAAGGAACATTGCCAACGGCAACCTTCGGCAATTGAATTTAGAGAATCCGGGCGGTTCATCCCGCGCGGCCCGTTAATGTCTACAGCTGTGGAGTTGTGAATGGCAGAAGATCAAGGTGGTGAAGAGGTAATTAGGGAGATAGGGAAGGCGCTAGCCCTTGCGTCTGAGCTTGATCCACAAATTGTTAGATCGCTTCGCTCCGCGATTGTTCAGGCGATGTCTGATTACGAGGACGACACGAATGCACAAGCTGCAGCCGCACTTGCGGCGGTTCTCGATTTTAGACCTGTGACGACCCAAGACGCCCTCTCGCAAACCTTGGGTGAGATCGGGAAGCTGGTCCAAGGTCTCACCGGACTGGAGGACGTTCATTACACTGTTGAGACACCAGAAGGTCGCCGAGTTCGCTCAATCCGGTCACATCTACCAACTGTATCACCCCAGCGTTTGACGGATCACGAGCAGGCAGATCTTGAGGCCTATATCGCTCGATATCTGCCACCGGACGACCCTCGCGAGGAACACGCGCCACGAGGACCGCGACTGTGACGATCAGTAAGTTAGCAATCCTCAACGCTGTGAAAGCAGCCATTTCGCGTGCTAAGGCGAGCGGGTCTCCCTACGCGCAAGGAAAGGCTTACGAACTTCGGGTGCTGCTTAGGCTTCTGCGAATCATCGATAGTGCGGGCTACAAGCTCACGTGTACCCCCAAGATGGCAGGCGTCCTGACGTTTGGAGGATCTCCATGCAAAGCAAACCATCCGGATCACGATTACATCAGTGGATCTACGTCTACTGAGAAGCTCGAGATTAGGATTTCAGTGCAGGTCACCACACTAAGCCATAGCTGGAAAGGCACGACGGTGGTCAAAGCGGCTGACCGTCACGAGATTGACGTCGGTGTATATCGTCCGATTAAGACCCGTCGCTATCCCGCATTTACGGAGTTACTTCTTGGGGTCTCGTGCAAGACTGGCGGCTGGAACAAGGCGTACGTCCGCGAGGCGCTAGGTATGCGTAGGGAGCTAGGATTCCTCACATCACCTAGGACGAGCTTGACGAGCTCAGCTCCGTGGTTCATCGCAACAGTTCCCTGCGATCCTCCGGTTCCCTTTGCCTTGTACGCGACCAACGCTGGGTCCGCCGTGTATGCGTCGTTGGCAGCTTTGGGGCTCTACGTCGAGCACTACAAGGGGTAGCGGAAACAGGCTTTGGAGTACGGATCAACTCAGGTGTGTCGAGAACGATGCCCGCTTTGGGTCGAAGGCGGATGCCATCACCCGGCCGGTCGCCGCCCAATGTCCGCTTCCGGCCAGAAGCGGACATCCACCCTGCCCTCGATAAACATCCCAAATCCACGGACGACCTTGGTCTGCTTTGGCCTTCTGCCTTAGGGCCAGACCTGAACTTCGATTTCAGCCCCTAGCGTATTTGACTCCCGCGACCTAGATCTCTCCTAGATCCTTGAGCAGGGCTTGCCCCTTCTGCAGAAACCCAACTAGCAGTCGACCTCCTGCTACTTTCCGGCCCAGTTGCCCATTGAGGTAGCTGACCTGGAGACGCGCATGGGCCAGCAGATCCACCTGGGCCATGCTAGGGGTCGCGGCCTGGAGCGGTTCGCCCGGCGACGCCATCTGCCCCCCGATCGGCTGGACAACGCAAGGGCGCCGGCTGTCACTCTTCGCATACGCCGTGGCCATCATCCGGCCGTTCTTCAACGACCATCCACCAAGCACCAACTCGGTCCCGAGTTGCTCGATCGGCAATCCCGCTTCGCTAACCGCTTTCTCAAAGTTCGGCCAGAGTTGGTCCACCACCAGCCCTAGCTCGGCAGATAGCTGTTCTATTGTGAAATCTGCGCGGAAGCTGGCCTGCAGTGCAAGCTCGTAGATGCGGAGGAAGGGGGAACCGCAGAATTCGGAAAAAATCGTACGCTAAGCTAACGGTGTTCTCGTGACAGCTCTTTGACTAGGCTTTCTAAGGGGTCGTCTCAGAAAACGGAAAATAAAGCACGCTAAGGCATAGCCGAACCTGCCAAGCTTGCTCCACCCTGTAGTGACGCGATCAGCGGGCAGGAAACGTTCCCCCTTCGCGCATGGCAGGCGCGCACCAACTCAGACAGCACGGCCTCCATGCGCGCCAGGTCAGCCATTTTCTCGCGCACGTCCTTGAGCTTGTGCTCGGCCAGACTGCTGGCTTCCTCGCAATGGGTGCCATCCTCCAGCCGCAGCAGCTCGGCGATCTCATCCAGGCTGAAGCCCAGCCGCTGGGCTGATTTCACGAAGCGCACCCGCGTTACATTCGCCTCGCCATAGCGGCGGATGCTGCCATAGGGCTTGTCAGGCTCCAGCAACAAGCCCTTGCGCTGATAGAAACGGATGGTCTCCACATTGACCCCGGCCGCCTTGGCGAAAACGCCAATGGTCAGGTTCTCCAAATTGTTTTCCATATCGCTTGACTCCGTACATGAGTACGGAAGTAAGGTTACGCTATCCAATTTCAATTCGAAAGGACAAGCGCATGTCTGAACCAAAAACCGGGCGCGGCGCGCTCTTCACTGGAGGGCTTGCCGCCATCCTCGCCTCGGCTTGCTGCCTCGGGCCGTTGGTTCTGATCGCCTTGGGGTTCAGCGGCGCTTGGATCGGCAACTTGGCGGTGTTGGAACCCTATCGCCCCATCTTTATCGGCGTGGCGCTGGTGGCGTTGTTCTTCGCCTGGCGGCGCATCTACCGGCAGGCAGCGGCCTGCAAACCGGGTGAGGTCTGCGCGATTCCCCAAGTGCGAGCTACTTACAAGCTCATTTTCTGGATCGTGGCCGCGCTGGTTCTGGTCGCGCTCGGATTTCCCTACGTCATGCCATTTTTCTACTGATCGGAGTTCACCATGAAGAAACTGTTTGCCTCCCTCGCCCTCGCCGCCGTTGTTGCCCCCGTCTGGGCCGCCACCCAGACCGTCACGCTGTCCGTACCGGGCATGACCTGCTCCGCCTGCCCGATCACTGTCAAGAAGGCGATTTCCAAGGTCGAAGGCGTCAGCAAAGTTGACGTGACTTTCGAGACACGCCAAGCGGTCGTCACCTTCGACGATGCCAAGACCAGCGTGCAGAAGCTGACCAAGGCAACCGCAGACGCGGGCTATCCGTCCAGCGTCAAGCAGTGAGTCACTGAAAACGGCACCGCAGCACAACGGACGTCATTGTCTGGCGCCACAAACGATAAAGGATCTGTTGCATGACCCATCTAAAAATCACCGGCATGACTTGCGACTCGTGCGCGGCGCACGTCAAGGAAGCGCTGGAAAAAGTGCCAGGCGTGCAGTCGGCGCTGGTGTCCTATCCGAAGGGCACAGCGCAACTCGCCATCGTGCCGGGCACATCGCCGGACGCGCTGACTGCCGCCGTGGCCGGACTGGGCTACAAGGCAACGCTAGCCGATGCGCCACTGGCGGACAACCGCGTCGGACTGCTCGACAAGGTGCGGGGATGGATGGCCGCCGCCGAAAAGCACAGTGGCAACGAGCCCCCGGTGCAGGTAGCGGTCATTGGCAGCGGTGGAGCCGCGATGGCGGCGGCGCTGAAGGCCGTCGAGCAAGGCGCGCAGGTCACGCTGATCGAGCGCGGCACCATCGGCGGCACCTGCGTCAATGTCGGCTGTGTGCCGTCCAAGATCATGATCCGCGCCGCCCACATCGCCCATCTGCGCCGGGAAAGCCCGTTCGATGGCGGTATTGCGGCAACTGTGCCTACGATTGACCGCAGTAAGCTGCTGGCCCAGCAGCAGGCCCGCGTCGACGAACTGCGGCACGCCAAGTACGAAGGCATCCTGGGCGGTAATCCGGCCATCACCGTTGTGCACGGTGAGGCGCGCTTCAAGGACGACCAGAGCCTTACCGTCCGTTTGAACGAGGGTGGCGAGCGCGTCGTGATGTTCGACCGCTGCCTGGTCGCCACGGGTGCCAGCCCGGCGGTCCCGCCGATTCCGGGCTTGAAAGAGTCACCCTACTGGACTTCCACCGAGGCCCTGGCGAGCGACACCATTCCCGAACGCCTTGCCGTAATCGGCTCGTCGGTGGTGGCGCTGGAGCTGGCGCAAGCCTTTGCCCGGCTGGGCAGCAAGGTCACGGTCCTGGCGCGCAATACCTTGTTCTTCCGTGAAGACCCGGCCATCGGCGAGGCGGTGACAGCCGCTTTCCGTGCCGAGGGCATCGAGGTGCTGGAGCACACGCAAGCCAGCCAGGTCGCCCATATGGACGGTGAATTCGTGCTGACCACCACGCACGGTGAATTGCGCGCCGACAAACTGCTGGTTGCCACCGGTCGGACACCGAACACGCGCAGCCTCGCGCTGGACGCAGCGGGGGTCACTGTCAATGCGCAAGGTGCCATCGTCATCGACCAAGGCATGCGCACGAGCAACCCGAACATCTACGCGGCCGGCGACTGCACCGACCAGCCGCAGTTCGTCTATGTGGCGGCAGCGGCCGGCACCCGTGCCGCGATCAACATGACCGGCGGCGATGCGGCGCTCGACCTGACCGCAATGCCGGCCGTGGTGTTCACCGATCCGCAAGTGGCGACCGTGGGCTACAGCGAGGCGGAAGCCCACCACGACGGGATCGAGACCGACAGCCGCACCTTGACCTTGGACAACGTGCCGCGTGCGCTCGCCAACTTCGACACACGCGGCTTCATCAAGTTGGTTATCGAGGAAGGCAGCCATCGGCTGATCGGCGTACAGGCGGTCGCGCCGGAAGCGGGTGAACTGATCCAGACGGCGGCTCTGGCCATTCGCAACCGCATGACGGTGCAGGAACTGGCCGACCAGTTGTTCCCCTACCTGACGATGGTCGAGGGGTTGAAGCTCGCGGCGCAGACCTTCAACAAGGATGTGAAGCAGCTTTCCTGCTGCGCCGGGTGAGAAAAAGGAGGTGTTCAATGAACGCCTACACGGTGTCCCGGCTGGCTCTTGATGCCGGGGTGAGCGTGCATATCGTGCGCGACTACCTGCTGCGCGGATTGCTGCGCCCGGTGGCGTGCACACCAGGCGGCTACGGCTTGTTCGATGACGCCGCCTTGCAACGGCTGTGCTTCGTGCGGGCGGCCTTCGAGGCGGGCATCGGCCTCGACGCGCTGGCGCGGCTGTGCCGGGCGCTGGATGCGGCGGACGGCGACGAAGCGGCCGCGCAGCTTGCCCTGCTGCGTCAGTTCGTCGAGCGTCGGCGCGAAGCGTTGGCCGATCTGGAAGTGCAGTTGGCCACCCTGCCGACCGAGCCGGCACAGCACGCGGAGAGTCTGCCATGAACAACCCCGAGCGCTTGCCGTCCGAGACGCACAAACCGATCACCGGCTACCTGTGGGGCGGACTGGCTGTGCTGACTTGCCCCTGCCACCTGCCCATCCTCGCTGTCGTGCTGGCCGGCACAACCGCCGGTGCTTTCCTCGGCGAGCATTGGGTCATCGCGGCGCTCGGTTTGACCGGCCTGTTCCTTCTGTCCCTGTCGCGGGCGTTGCGGGCATTCAGGGAAAGAGAATGAGCGCTTTCCGGCCGGATGGATGGACGACGCCGGAACTGGCCCAAGCGGTCGAGCGCGGGCAGCTTGAACTGCACTACCAGCCCGTCGTCGATCTGCGCAGTGGTGGGATTGTCGGCGCGGAAGCCCTGTTGCGCTGGCGTCATCCGACGCTTGGACTATTGCCACCGGGCCAGTTCCTGCCCGTGGTCGAATCGTCCGGCCTGATGCCTGAAATCGGCGCTTGGGTGCTGGGTGAAGCCTGCCGCCAGATGCGTGACTGGCGAATGCTGGCATGGCGACCGTTCCGGCTGGCCGTCAATGTTTCGGCGAGCCAAGTGGGACCGGACTTCGACGGGTGGGTAAAGGGCGTGCTGGCTGATGCCGAGTTGCCCGCCGAGTATCTCGAAATCGAGCTGACCGAATCGGTCGCGTTTGGTGATCCGGCGATCTTCCCCGCCCTGGACGCCTTGCGGCAGATCGGTGTGCGCTTCGCCGCCGATGACTTCGGGACGGGGTATTCCTGTCTGCAACATCTGAAGTGCTGCCCAATCAGCACGCTCAAGATCGACCAATCGTTTGTCGCCGGGCTCGCCAACGACCGCCGCGACCAAACCATCGTGCACACCGTGATTCAGCTTGCGCACGGGCTGGGCATGGATGTGGTGGCTGAAGGCGTGGAAACATCGGCGAGTCTTGATCTATTGCGACAAGCGGACTGCGACACAGGACAAGGCTTCCTGTTCGCGAAGCCAATGCCGGCGGCGGCATTCGCCGTCTTCGTCAGTCAATGGAGGGGTGCCACCATGAATGCAAGTGACTCGACCACCACCAGTTGCTGCGTGTGCTGCAAGGAAATCCCGCTCGATGCCGCCTTCACCCCGGAAGGCGCGGAATACGTCGAGCACTTCTGCGGGTTGGAGTGTTATCAACGCTTCGAAGCGCGTGCCAAGACAGGGAACGAAACCGATGCCGATCCGAACGCCTGCGACTCGCTACCGTCAGATTGAGGCATACCCTAACTGGATGTCAGGCAGGGCCGCGCCGCTTGTCATTTTCAGAAGACGACTGCACCAATTGACGGGGCGTAACGCCAGGTGTGCAGTCGGCTCCTGACCACGCAATATCAGAAGTCATCTGCACCAATCTCGACTATGCTCAATACTCGTGTGCACCAAAGCGAGGTGTGAGCATGGCGTCAGACACATTACCAATTGCCGAGCAGGGCGTGGCCACCCTGCCCGATGCGGCATGGGCACAGGCCCGGCACCGGACCGAAATCATCGGGCCGCTGGCAGCGCTTGAAGTGGTTGGGCATGAAGCCGCCGATGCCGCTGCTCAAGCGCTGGGCCTATCCAGGCGACAGGTGTATGTCCTGATCCGGCGTGCCCGGCAAGGTGCTGGGTTTGTGACGGACCTGGTTCCCGGCCAGTCCGGCGGCGGAAAAGGCAAGGGACGCTTGCCGGAATCAGTTGAGCGCATCATCCGCGAGTTGCTGCAAAAGCGCTTCCTGACCAAGCAGAAGCGTAGCCTGGCGGCGTTCCACCGCGAGGTCGCGCAGGCTTGCAAAGCGCAAAAGCTACGGGTGCCGGCGCGCAACACTTTGGCCCTGCGGATCGCCGGCCTCGACCCGCTCAAGGCCACTCGCCGCCGGGAAGGTCAGGATGCGTCCCGCAGCCTGCAAGGTGTCGGTGGTGAGCCTCCCGCCGTGACCGCGCCACTGGAACAAGTGCAGATTGATCACACGGTCATCGACCTGATCGTGGTGGACGAGCGCGACCGGCAACCGATTGGCCGTCCGTATCTGACCATCGCCATCGACGTGTTTACCCGCTGCGTGCTCGGCATGGTCGTCACGCTGGAAGCGCCGTCATCTGTTTCGGTCGGCCTGTGCCTTGTGCATGTCGCCTGCGACAAGCGTCCCTGGCTGGAGGGTCTGAATATAGAAATGGATTGGCCGATGAGCGGCAAGCCCAGGCTGCTCTACTTGGACAACGCGGCCGAGTTCAAGAGCGAGGCGCTGCGCCGTGGCTGCGAGCAGCACGGCATCCGGTTGGACTATCGTCCGCCAGGGCAGCCGCACTACGGCGGCATCGTGGAACGGATCATCGGTACGGCGATGCAGATGATCCACGATGAATTGCCAGGGACGACCTTCTCCAACCCTGACCAGCGCGGGGACTACGATTCCGAAAACAAGGCCGCCCTGACATTGCGTGAGCTGGAGCGCTGGCTCACGTTGGCGGTGGGCACCTATCACGGCTCTGTGCACAACGGCCTGCTTCAGCCGCCGGCGGCGCGCTGGTCAGAAGCCGTGGCGCGTGTCGGTGTACCGGCTGTCGTCACCCGCGCCTTGGCTTTTTTGGTCGATTTCCTGCCCATCATTCGCCGTACTCTGACTCGCACCGGCTTTGTCATCGACCACATTCACTACTACGCCGATGCGCTCAAACCGTGGATCGCACGACGCGACCGCTTGCCCGCTTTCCTGATCCGGCGCGACCCGCGTGACATCAGCCGTATCTGGGTGCTGGAACCGGAGGGGCAGCATTACCTGGAAATCCCCTACCGTACCTTGTCGCACCCGGCTGTCACCCTCTGGGAACAACGGCAGGCGCTGACGAAATTGCGGCAGCAGGGACGCGAACAGGTGGATGAGTCGGCGCTGTTCCGCATGATCGGGCAGATGCGCGAGATCGTGACCACCGCACAGAAGGCCACGCGCAAGGCGCGGCGCGACGCGGATCGACGCCAGCACCTCAAGGCATCGCCTCCGCCGGACAAGCCGATTCCGCCGAAAACGGACGTTGCTGATCCGCAGGCAGACAACCTGCCTCCGGCCAAACCGTTCGACCAGATCGAGGAGTGGTAGCCGTGGACGAATATCCCATCATCGACTTGTCACACCTGCTGCCAGCGGCACAGGGGCTGGCTCGGCTGCCGGCGGACGAGCGCATCCAGCGCCTTCGCGCCGACCGCTGGATCGGCTACCCGCGCGCGGTCGAGGCGCTGAACCGGCTGGAAACCCTGTATGCGTGGCCAAACAAGCAACGCATGCCCAACCTGCTGCTGGTTGGCCCGACCAACAACGGCAAGTCGATGATCATCGAGAAATTCCGGCGCACGCATCCGGCCAGCTCCGACGCGGACCAGGAACACATGCCGGTGCTGGTCGTGCAGATGCCGTCCGAACCGTCGGTGATCCGCTTCTACGTCGCGCTACTTGCCGCGATGGGGGCACCATTGCGCCCGCGCCCACGGCTGCCGGAAATGGAGCAACTGGCGCTGGCACTGCTGCGCAAGGTCGGCGTGCGCATGCTGGTGATCGACGAGCTGCACAACGTCTTGGCCGGCAACAGCGTCAACCGGCGGGAATTTCTCAACCTGCTGCGCTTCCTCGGCAATGAGCTGCGCATCCCATTGGTCGGGGTCGGCACGCGCGACGCCTACCTGGCCATCCGCTCGGATGACCAATTGGAAAACCGCTTCGAGCCCATGATGCTGCCGGTGTGGGAGGCCAACGACGATTGCTGCTCACTGCTGGCCAGCTTCGCCGCTTCGCTTCCATTGCGGCGACCCTCGTCGATTGCCACGCTGGACATGGCCCGCTACCTGCTCACACGCAGCGAGGGCACCATCGGCGAACTGGCGCACTTGCTGATGGCGGCGGCCCTCGTCGCCGTGGAGAGCGGCGAGGAAGCGATCAACCACCGCACGCTCAGCATGGCCGATTACACCGGCCCAAGCGAGCGGCGTCGGCAATTCGAGCGGGAACTGATGTGAAGCCAGCGCCACGCTGGCCGCTGCATCCGGCTCCCAAGGAAGGCGAAGCCTTGTCTTCATGGCTCAACCGCGTGGCCCTTTGCTATCACATGGAGGTGTCCGACCTGCTGGAGCACGATCTTGGTCACGGCCAGGTTGATGACCTGGATACCGCGCCACCACTGTCGCTGCTGATGATGCTCTTCCAGCGGAGCGGTATCGAGCTGGATCGGCTGCGCTGCATGAGTTTCGCCGGCTGGGTGCCTTGGCTACTGGACAGCCTTGATGATCAGATTCCAGCCGCATTGGAAACCTATGCGTTCCAGCTCTCGGTACTGCTGCCGAGACTCCGCCGTAAGACGCGATCCATCACGAGCTGGCGTGCCTGGCTGCCCACCCAACCGATACACCGCGCCTGTCCGCTCTGCCTGAACGATCCGGAGAACCAAGCCGTACTGCTCGCGTGGAAGCTGCCCCTGATGCTGAGCTGCCCACTGCATGGCTGCTGGCTGGAATCCTATTGGGGCGTGCCAGGGCGGTTTGTCGGCTGGGAGAACGCCGACGCCGAACCGCGCACTGCCAGCGACGCGATTGCGGCGATGGACCAGCGTACCTGGCAGGCACTGACGACCGGCCACGTGGAGTTGCCGCGCCGACGCATCCACGCCGGATTGTGGTTTAGGCTGCTACGCACGCTGCTCGATGAGCTGAACACCCCGCTTTCGACGTGCGGCACCTACGCGGGGTATCTCCGCCAAATCTGGGAATGCTGCGGGCATCCGCTGCGTGCTGGGCAAAGTCTGTGGCGACCGTATGAAACCCTGAACCCGGCAGTACGGTTGCAGATGCTGGAGGCGGCGGCAACGGCAATCAGCTTGATTGAGGTGAGGGATATAAGCCCGCCAGGCGAGCACGCAAAGCTATTCTGGTCCGAGCCCCAAACCGGGTTCACCAGTGGCCTGCCGGCGAAAGCGCCGAAGCCCGAACCCGTCGATCACTGGCAGCGTGCAATCCAGGCCATTGATGAGGCCATCATTGAAGCACGACACAACCCCGAGACGGCACGCTCGCTGTTCGCGTTGGCTTCCTATGGTCGGCGCGACCCCGCTTCCTTGGAACAGTTGCGCGCCACCTTCGCGAAGGAAGGCATCCCCCCGGAATTTCTGTCACATTATGAGCCTAGCCTACCCTTTGCATGCCTTAGGCAGAATGACGGGTTAAGTGACAAATTTTGACGTGCAGAGCTTCCCGATGCAAACTGTCACATAATAGAACGTATATGTGACAGGTACAAGATGCTGATTGGCTACATGCGAGTATCGAAGGCGGATGGCTCCCAGGCGACGGACTTGCAGCGCGATGCGCTGGTCGCGGCCGGTGTTGATCCGGCGCATCTCTATGAAGACCAAGCGTCCGGAAAACGCGAGGATCGTCCCGGTCTGGCGAGCTGTCTGAAGGCACTACGGCCAGGCGACACGTTGGTCGTTTGGAAACTGGATCGGCTCGGGCGCGACCTGCGCCATCTGATCAATACCGTCCATGACCTGACCGGACGCGGCATCGGCCTCAAGGTGCTGACCGGGCACGGCGCGGCCATTGACACCACGACCGCCGCCGGCAAGCTGGTCTTCGGTATCTTCGCCGCGCTGGCCGAGTTCGAGCGCGAGTTGATCGCCGAGCGCACCGTGGCGGGCCTGGCCTCAGCACGGGCACGCGGCCGGAAAGGCGGCCGGCCGTTCAAGATGACCGCCGCCAAGCTGCGGCTGGCGATGGCGGCAATGGGGCAGTCAGAGACCAAGGTCGGCGACCTGTGCCAGGAACTTGGCATCACGCGGCAGACCCTGTATCGGCATATTTCACCCAAGGGCGAGCTACGTCCAGATGGCGAGAAGCTACTCAGCCGAATTTGATGCCGACATGAGGCGACGTAGCGAAAGCGTGGTTTGTCTCAATTTGACGGCGGCGAACCGCAAGCGTTCGGTTCGCCGCTCGTTTCGGTCGCAGTGCTGGCCCGCGCCTGGAAACGTTGATAACACTCCAGCCCGCAGAAGTGCTCGACGTACTCCGCGCCTTCCGGTGTGAAGGCGGCATCGAGCGGAATTTCCTTGCAGCACACGCAGCAACTGGTGGCGGTCGGATCATTTGCATTCATGGTGGCACCCCTCCATTGACTGACGAAGACGGCGAATGCCGCCGCCGGCATCGGCTTTGCGAACAGAAAGCCTTGCCCGCGCTCGAACGCTTGGGCCCTCCGCCGTAGTCCATCCATCCGGCCGGGAAGCGCTCATGATCTTTCCCTGAATGCCCGCAACGCCCGCGCCAGTGACAGAAGAAACAGGCCGGTCAAACCGAGCGCCGTGATGACCCAATACTCGACAAGGAATGCACCGGCGGTTGTGCCGGCCAGCACGGCAGCGAGGATGGACAGGTGGCAGGGGCAAGTCAGCACGGCCAGCGTGCCCCACAGGTAGCCGGTGAACGGTTTGTGCGTCTCGGCCGGCATGCGCTCGGGGCTGTTCATGGCAAACTCTCCGCATGCTGTGCCGGCGCGGTCGGCATGGCGGCCAACTGCACTTCCAGATTGGCCAACGCTTCGCGCCGGCGTTCGACGAACTGACGCAGCACAGCAAGCTGCGCGGCAGTTTCATCGCAGTTCGCCGCATCCAGCGCCCGGCACAGCCGCGCCAATGCGCCGAGGCCGATGCCCGCCTCGAAGGCGGCCCGCACGAAGCACAGTCGCTGCAAGGCGGCGTCATCGAACAGGCCGTAGCCACCCGTGGTGCAGGCGACTGGCCGCAGCAATCCGCGCAGCAGGTAGTCGCGCACGATATGCACGCTCACCCCGGCATCAAGGGCCAGCCGGGACACCGTGTAGGCGTTCATCGAACACCTCCTTTTGGTCGGTTCACGGCAATGCATATACCGTTTCGCCGAGTTCAATCCGCGCGCTGCGAATCCGATGCCGGTGCCGTAGAACATTGGGTCGATATCCGATCACGGTGTCCTAGATGACATGGTCTGCAACAGATGTCGATTAAACTCCTGGCCCAAGCCGAAAGCCTCGTGGACACTGACGATCGCCAATCCTTCCAATCCTTGATGCTTGGAGGCCCAGTCTTCCGCCGTCGGGACAGATGCAAAGAAATGTACATGGCAACAGAAGGACTGACGAACGTCGGCTGCTTCCTGCGGCAATACCAAGGACACCGCCATGCCGGCAGGTTCGACAGCCTGTATCTCGCTGGGTGAAACCGTGAGTGAAACGGGTGCTCCGGTTGCAGCGCAATGCGATGAGACGCGAGCTGTACGGCCGATCAGCGCCGGAAATATCAAGGTGTCCAGCGCGCACCAGGCATACAGACGGCGGTCGTCAATTTCAAAGACATACGAAGTCTCGCGCAAGGTGAGGCCGTAGCCGATGATGTTCCCATCTTTGTCATATTCGGTACTGGTGGCCTGTTCGAGTACGGCGGCCACTCGCTCAGCGGGCCAGTCGAGAATCCCGGCAAGTGTCGTTCGTGAAACCGGACGCCCCTTGGCGAGTTCCCGCAGTAGCGGGACCAAGAGATCCGCAGTACCATTGGTACGATTGACCGAAGTGAGACGTTCTAAAATATATGGGGCGAGCTTCATGGTTCCATCTCCTTTCATCCTGCGCAGCAGGACAATTGTTTGACATCCTTGGTGAAGGTCTGCGCCGCGAGCTTCAGCCCCTCGACCATCGTCAGGTAGGGGAACAACTGGTCAGCCAGTTCCTGTACGGTCATGCGGTTACGGATCGCGAGCACCGCCGTCTGGATCAGCTCGCCCGCTTCCGGGGCCACTGCCTGTACCCCAATGAGTCGTCCGCTACCTTCCTCGATTACCAGCTTGATAAAGCCGCGTGTGTCGAAGTTGGCGAGCGCACGCGGCACGTTATCCAGTGTTAGCAGGCGGCTGTCGGTCTCGATCCCGTCGTGGTGCGCTTCCGCCTCGCTGTAGCCCACAGTGGCGACCTGCGGATCGGTGAACACCACCGCCGGCATCGCGGTCAGATTGAGCGTAGCGTCTCCGCCGGTCATGTTGATGGCCGCACGGGTGCCGGCGGCCGCTGCCACATAGACGAATTGCGGCTGGTCAGTGCAGTCTCCTGCGGCATAAATGTGTGGCGTACTGGTGCGCATGCCCTTGTCAATGACGATGGCTCCCTGCGCATTGACGGCGACACCCGCCGCTTCCAGCGCCAAGCTGCGCGTGTTCGGCGTGCGGCCGGTAGCGACCAGCAACTTGTCGGCGCGCACTTCGCCGTGCCCTGTGGTCAGCACGAATTCGCCGTCCGCATAGGCGACCTGGCTGGCTTGCGTGTGTTCCAGAACCTTGATTCCTTCGGCACGAAAGGCGGCTGTGACGGCCTCACCGATGGCCGGGTCTTCGCGGAAGAACAGTGTGCTGCGCGCCAGGATCGTGACCTGGCTGCCCAGCCGGGCGAAGGCTTGCGCCAGTTCCAGCGCCACCACCGACGATCCGATCACGGCTAGGCGTTCGGGAATGGTGTCACTCACTAGGGCCTCGGTAGATGTCCAGTACGGCGTGCCTTTCAAACCAGTGATGGGCGGAATGGCCGGACTGGCACCAGTGGCGACCAGGCAGCGATCGAACACCACGACGCGCTCGCCGCCATCGTTCAAACGGACGGTAAGGCTTTGGTCATCCTTGAAACGCGCTTCACCATGCAGAACGGTGATGGCCGGGTTGCCATCCAGGATGCCTTCATACTTGGCGTGGCGCAGCTCATCGACGCGCGCCTGCTGCTGGGCCAGTAGTTTGCTGCGGTTAATCGCCGGCACAGTAGCCGCGATGCCATCGTCGAACGGACTTTCACGGCGCAGATGCGCAATGTGGGCGGCACGGATCATGATCTTGGACGGTACGCAGCCGATGTTGACGCAGGTGCCGCCGATAGTACCGCGCTCGATCAGCGTGACTTTCGCGCCTTGCTCGACGGCCTTCAGCGCCGCCGCCATTGCAGCGCCGCCGCTACCGATCACGGCGACCTGCAACTGGCGTTCACCGTCGCTGCCCTTGTCGGCGGTCCCCATCCAGCCGCGTACCTTGTCGAGTAGCCCGGCGCGGTTGTCCGTCGATAAGGTATCAGCGAACGTTGCCTTGTAGCCGAGTCCGGCCACGGCGGCAGTCAGTGCGTCCGATGCGGTGCCGGGGTCAAGGTCGAGTTGGGCCGCGCCCTTGGCGTAGGACACGACGGCCGACTGTACGCCGGGCACTTTCTCCAAGGCTTCCTTGACGTGCGTAGCGCACGAATCGCAGGTCATGCCGGTGATCTTAAGGGTGGTCATGTTTGTTCCTTCTCTGTTGTCGGCGACGGTCGTTTCCGTCAGCCATGTTGTGGTGGCAGTTCGCAGCCGTCCGGGCCGCAGCGGCGATGTGCCGGCGAGACGAAATCCCAGATCGACACCCCGACCATCAAGGCCAGACCGACGTACATCAGGTTCGCCGTCCACCAGTTGCCGAGAAGCCAAACCGTGGCCGCGAATACGATGGCCGGCCTGATCATGCCGAGCAGGCTGCGGTGCCATTGACGATGACTCAGCCAGCCCAGCGCGTTTGCTAACAGGGCGATGGCGGCAAACAGCGGCAATAGCCTGGAGATAAACAGGCCCTCGTATTCACTCAGGAAGCCCAGCCCTATGGCCGCGCCGAAACTGGCGATGGCTGGGAAACAAGCCGCGCAGCCCATCGCGGAAACGACGCTGCCGAGCGCTCCGGTTTTATCGGCGATGCGTGTAATCAAGCCCATGATGTCGCTCACTGCTTAACACTGGAACTTCTTGTCCATTCCATAGCCTGAGCATCGCCGTCCGCGATCTGCTCACGTGTCAATCTGGCCGCAAGCTCGGCGCGCAGCTTGACCGCGGTCTCGTCGCCGCGGGCGGCGGCGATGCCGAACCACTTGTACGCCTGGACCAGATCGGACGCGGCCGGAGCGACGCCCTTCGCGTACAGCTGTGCCAGCTTAACTTGCGCCTGTGTGTGGTTCTGCTCAGCGGAGCGGCGGTACCAATTCACGGCCTCGCTGTCGTCAGCGGGCACAGGCCGTGCGTGGCGACGATAGAAGGTGTCGTTGGCATGCCCTTCGTAGATGCGCGCGAGGTTGAACTGGGCGTCCGCCTCGCCCTGCTCTGCCGCTGAGCGGAACCACTTCCACGAGACTGCCTGATCCTGCGCGACGCCGATGCCGTACTTGTACGCCATGCCGGTGACGTTCTGCGCAATGGGTTCACCCGCTGTGGCCTTGCGCTCCCATTCGCTTTGCGTGGTAGGCGAGAGCGACTCGATGGCCGCCTCCATCCTTTTGAAGTCATAGGCCAACGCACCGACGCTCATGAGCATCAGAAGGCCGCTTACGACGGACGAACGTCCGTATCTAAACAAGTTACTCATCATCGCTTTCCGGGTAGATTTACTGCTTGACGCTGGACGGAAAGCCCGCGTCTCCGGTTGCCTTGATCAGCTTCTGCACGCTGGTCTTGGCATCATCGAACGTGACAACCGCTTCGCGTGTCTCGAAGGTCACGTCAATTTTGCTGACGCCTTCGACCTTGGAAATCGCCTTCTTGACGATGATCGGGCAGGTGGAGCAGGTCATGCCCGGTACGGACAGCGTGACGGTCTGGGTGGCGGCCCACACGGGGGCAACAACGGCAGCGAGGGCGAGGGCGGCAAACAGTTTTTTCATGATGAACTCCTGTGATTAATAGAAAAATGGCATGACGTAGGGAAATCCGAGCGAGACCAGGACCAGCGCGGCCACGATCCAGAAAATGAGCTTGTAAGTAGCTCGCACTTGGGGAATCGCGCAGACCTCACCCGGTTTGCAGGCTTGCGCCGGGCGGTAGATGCGCCGCCAGGCGAAAAACAGCGCGACCAGCGCTGCGCCGATGAAGATCGGGCGATAGGGTTCCAGCACCGTCAGGTTGCCGATCCATGCCCCGCTGAACCCCAAGGCGATCAAAACCAGCGGCCCCAGGCAGCAGGCCGACGCAAGAATGGCGGCCAGCCCACCGGCGAAGAGCGCGCCGCGCCCGTTTTGTGGTTCAGACATACGCTTGTCCTTTCAAATTTGGTTTGGATAGCTTAAGCTTACTTCCGTAGTTATGTACGGAGTCAAGCGATATGCAAATTAATTTTGAGAATCTGACCATTGGCGTTTTTGCCAAGGCGGCCGGGGTCAATGTGGAGACCATCCGGTTCTATCAGCGCAAGGGCTTGTTGCCCGAGCCGGACAAGCCCTATGGCAGCATTCGCCGCTATGGCGCGGCGGACGTGACACGGGTGCGATTCGTGAAATCGGCCCAGCGGTTGGGCTTCAGCCTGGATGAAATCGCCGAGTTGCTGCGGCTCGACGATGGCACCCACTGCGAGGAGGCCAGCAGCCTGGCCGAGCACAAGCTCCAAGACGTGCGCGAGAAGATGGCCGATTTGGCGCGCATGGAGGCTGTGCTGTCTGACCTGGTGTGCGCCTGCCATTCGCGGCAGGGGAATGTTTCGTGTCCGCTGATTGCGTCGTTGCAAGGTGGAACGAGCTTGGCAGGGGCTTCCACAGCTTAGCGTGCTTTATTTTCCGTTTTCTGAGACGACCACAGATCAGAAAAGACTGTGCAGCCGACTCTTGATATTCCGTGCAGTCACCTTCTGAAAATGACACCGCTTAGTCAGAATAGAGTCATCTTTCGCATTTTTTGACACATGCCTGCGAAGGGCATAGATTTCAGCCTGACAGAAACGGGGTTTGAGGCACAACGGAACAGAAGGAGCACTTAAGCCGCCTTCAACCAAGGAGACATCGTGCAGGGGCACCGCATCGGCTACGTCCGGGTCAGCAGCTTCGACCAGAACCCGGAACGCCAGCTGGAACAGACACAGGTGAGCAAGGTGTTCACCGACAAGGCATCGGGCAAGGACACCCAGCGCCCCCAGCTCGAAGCGCTGCTGAGCTTCGTCCGCGAAGGCGATTCAGTGGTGGTGCACAGCATGGACCGGCTGGCCCGCAACCTCGATGACCTGCGTCGCTTGGTACAGAAGCTGACTCAACGCGGCGTGCGCATCGAGTTCCTGAAGGAGGGCCTGGTGTTCACTGGCGAGGACTCGCCGATGGCCAACCTGATGCTGTCGGTGATGGGGGCCTTCGCTGAGTTCGAGCGCGCCCTGATCCGCGAGCGGCAGCGTGAGGGCATCACCTTGGCCAAGCAGCGTGGCGCGTACCGGGGCCGCAAGAAAGCCCTGTCCGATGAGCAGGCTGCTACCCTGCGGCAGCGAGCGACGGCCGGCGAGCCCAAGGCGCAGCTTGCCCGCGAGTTCAACATCAGCCGGGAAACCCTCTACCAGTACCTCCGCACGGACGACTGACACATGCCGCGTCGCTTGATCCTCTCGGCCACGGAGCGGGGCACCCTGCTCGCGTTGCCAGAAAGCCAGGATGACCTGATCCGCTACTACACCTTCAACGACTCCGACCTGTCGCTGATCCGTCAGCGGCGCGGCGACGCCAACCGCCTCGGCTTCGCCGTGCAACTCTGCCTGCTGCGCTACCCCGGCTATGCGTTGGGCACTGACAGCGAGCTGCCCGAACCGGTCATCCTGTGGGTGGCCAAGCAAGTCCAGACCGATCCGGCGAGTTGGACGAAGTACGGCGAGCGCGATGTGACCCGTCGCGAGCACGCCCAGGAACTGCGCACCTACCTTCAACTGGCCCCGTTCGGCCTGTCCGACTTCCGCGCCCTGGTGCGCGAGCTGACCGAACTGGCCCAGCAGACCGACAAGGGCTTGCTGCTGGCCGGCCAGGCGCTGGAGAGCCTGCGGCAGAAGCGACGCATCCTGCCGGCGTTGAGCGTGATCGACCGGGCTTGCTCGGAGGCCATTGCACGGGCCAATCGGCGGGTCTACCGCGCCCTGGTTGAACCGCTCACGGACTCGCATCGGGCCAAGCTGGACGAGCTGTTGAAGCTCAAGGCCGGCAGCAGCATCACCTGGTTGACCTGGCTGCGCCAGGCACCGCTGAAACCCAACTCTCGGCATATGCTTGAGCACATCGAGCGGCTGAAGACATTTCAGCTGGTGGACTTGCCCGAAGTCCTGGGCCGGCACATCCACCAGAACCGCCTGCTCAAGCTGGCCCGCGAGGGTGGGCAGATGACGCCCAAAGACCTCGGCAAGTTCGAGCCGCAGCGGCGCTATGCGACCCTGGCCGCCGTGGTGCTGGAGAGCACTGCAACCGTGATTGATGAGCTGGTGGATCTGCACGACCGCATCCTAGTCAAGCTGTTCAGCGGCGCGAAGCACAAGCATCAGCAGCAGTTCCAGAAGCAGGGCAAGGCGATCAACGACAAGGTGCGCCTGTACTCCAAGATCGGCCAGGCGCTGCTGGAGGCCAAGGAAGCCGGCAGCGACCCCTATGCCGCCATCGAGGCGGTGATCCCCTGGGACGAGTTCACCGAGAGCGTCAGCGAAGCCGAGCTGCTGGCCCGGCCGGAGGGCTTCGACCACCTGCACCTGGTCGGCGAGAACTTCGCCACCCTGCGCCGCTACACGCCGGCTCTGCTGGAGGTATTGGAGCTGCGCGCCGCCCCGGCCGCGCAGGGCGTGCTGGCAGCCGTGCAGACGCTGCGCGAGATGAACGCCGACAACCTGCGCAAGGTGCCGGCCGATGCTCCCACCGCCTTCATCAAGCCGCGCTGGAAGCCACTGGTGATCACCCCGGAAGGCCTCGACCGGCGCTTCTACGAAATCTGCGCCCTGTCCGAGCTGAAGAACGCCCTGCGCTCCGGCGACATCTGGGTCAAGGGCTCGCGGCAGTTCCGCGACTTCGACGACTACCTGCTGCCGGCCGAGAAGTTCGCCGCGCTCAAGCGGGAACAGGCCCTGCCGCTGGCGATCAACCCGAACAGCGACCAGTATCTGGAAGAGCGCTTGCAGCTGCTGGACGAGCAGTTGGCCACTGTCGCCCGCCTGGCCAAGGACAACGAGCTGCCCGATGCCATCCTCACCGAGTCCGGGTTGAAGATCACCCCGCTGGATGCGGCGGTGCCGGATTGGGCGCAGGCGCTGATCGACCAGACCAGTCAGTTACTGCCGCGCATCAAGATCACCGAACTGCTGATGGACGTGGACGACTGGACGGGCTTCAGCCGCCACTTCACCCACCTGAAGGACGGGGCCGAGGCCAAAGACCGGACGTTGCTGCTGTCCGCGATCCTCGGTGATGCGATCAACCTCGGGCTGACCAAGATGGCCGAGTCGAGCCCCGGTCTGACCTACGCCAAGCTGTCCTGGCTGCAAGCCTGGCACATCCGCGACGAGACCTATTCGGCGGCCCTGGCCGAGCTGGTCAACCACCAGTACCAGCATGCCTTCGCCGCCCACTGGGGCGACGGCACCACCTCATCCTCCGATGGCCAGCGTTTCCGGGCTGGCGGCCGGGGCGAGAGCACCAGACACGTCAACCCGAAGTACGGCAGTGAGCCGGGACGGCTGTTCTACACCCATATCTCCGACCAGTACGCGCCGTTCAGCACCCGCGTGGTGAATGTCGGCGTGCGCGATTCCACCTATGTGCTCGACGGCCTGCTGTACCACGAGTCCGACCTGCGGATCGAGGAGCACTACACCGACACGGCCGGCTTCACCGATCACGTCTTCGCCCTGATGCACCTGCTGGGCTTCCGTTTCGCGCCGCGCATCCGCGACCTCGGCGAAACCAAGCTGTACGTGCCGCAGGGCGTGCAGACCTACCCGACGCTGCGGCCGCTGATCGGCGGCACCCTGAACATCAAGCACGTCCGCGCCCATTGGGACGACATCCTGCGCCTGGCCAGCTCGATCAAACAGGGCACCGTCACTGCCTCGCTGATGCTGCGCAAGCTCGGCAGCTATCCGCGCCAGAACGGCCTGGCCGTGGCCCTGCGCGAGCTGGGCCGGATCGAACGCACGCTGTTCATCCTAGACTGGCTGCAAAGTGTTGAGCTGCGCCGCCGCGTGCATGCCGGCCTGAACAAAGGTGAGGCGCGCAACTCGCTGGCCAGGGCGGTGTTCTTCAACCGCCTTGGGGAAATCAGGGATCGGAGCTTCGAGCAGCAGCGCTACCGGGCCAGCGGCCTCAACCTGGTGACGGCGGCTATCGTGCTGTGGAACACGGTGTACCTGGAGCGCGCCACCCAGGGGTTGGTCGAGGCCGGCAAGCCGGTGGACGGCGAGCTGCTGCAATTCCTGTCGCCGCTGGGCTGGGAGCACATCAACCTCACCGGCGATTACGTCTGGCGGCAGAGCCGCAGACTGGAAGACGGGAAGTTTCGGCCCCTACGGATGCCCGGAAAACCTTAGCGTACGATTTTTTCCGAATTCTGCGAGCCCCCCAGGAAGAATTGCGTAGACCCGCGCGCAGCAAGCACTACGTTGTGCTGAGGGATCAGCAGCAGCTTTGCCCCCGCGGAATACGCCCCTGTGAGAGCATCCTCTGCCAGGGTATCCGCTGCGACGACGAGGTGGTCACGAGTGAGGAGAACGTTGAGGATGCTCATTGCGGGATCGTCTAGACGTTTGCAGACTATCGCCTTCCCCTCCCCTCCTGTCCAGACTGCTATGGCCTCCGCGATCACACAAATTCTTGGTCGCCCCAATGCTTGCGAGAACGCACTTGAGATACGCCGCGGCTACCTCAAGGCGATGGAAGATGCGCTGCGGGTTTCGCTTCTGATCCACCAAGATCCAAGGCTTCTGTTCGACACGTGGGCCAGACTGCTCCCCTTGATCGCTCAAAGCCACGAGAGTGACGGCAGCCAGCCATTTGCGACCGGGATCGTCCGCTCGCGCGATCATGGATCCCGGCGGTTGGCTGGCTGAGCGTATGGTTGCAATATAGGAAGCAATCGCGCGCGGACCAGAACGCTGTTCATCGCAGACATTCTTAGGGTGCCATTGCAGAGATTTCAGCTTTTGAGGAATAAAATTTCAGTGCAAGACGGTCCATTGCAGAAAAATTTGACTTGCGACTGACGCAACGCAGAAATTGCTGATGCACGGATGATGCAATGCAGAGATTACCGGCTAACAGATGCTGCAGCCCAGCCGGCCAACTGAGGGCTTTGCCCGATGGACGAGCCGTTACTCTTGCCTGCAGATCACGATTCTAGGATGACTTGTGCCTCAATCGGCTGACCAGGATCGGGCGTCTGTGCTGGAGGGCTCCTTAGAGCTCTTGGGTGAAATTCGAGCCGCTTGGATGGAGATAGAGCATGGACGTGACCGAAGATCGACGGCGGTGGCGGCACTTTGCCAGATGTCCCTTGATCACGCCGTGGCAGTACAGTCCCTGATCGCTACTCTGCCCCAGTCAGCAATCTCGCTGGTCCGGCCCCAGTATGAGGCCCTCGTGCGTGCAACCTGGGCATGTTATGCAGCTACCGACACCGACATCGAGAAGCTTCTTGCGCCCCTGACTCTGGAGAGTCAGCAAGCGGCAAAGAGGCTCCCTGGCGTTCAGGACATGCTCGTAAAGCTTGAGTCCTCTGGGCCCCGAGGAGCATCACAGTTGTTGGGCAGAGCCAGACAATGCCTTTATGTCGGCTTGAACTCCTATCTCCATGCCGGGATTCACCCCTTGGCAAGGCAGTTAAATGGCTACCCGGGCGCGCTTCTGGCGGGGGTGGCCATGAACAGCAATGCGCTTGCCATGCTAACCCTTCTGAATCTGGCGCACCTGTGGCCAGGCGAACCAGTTCTGGCATGGATGAATGCACTGCATCATCAATTTGGGGGTGTTTTGCCAGAGTTGGAGCCATTGACCCCCCATCAGCCCTCGCCATAGAGCTGTCCCGGATCGCCTGCGCGTCTAGGGTGGGGTCTGTGGTGAGTGACTAGGCAGTTGGGCCTCGCCCCCCTCTGGGGGCACGGGGAGAACATCACGGGCGCATAAGCAGTTGCCCCGGATTTCTCGTTGGGGCAAGTCCTGGCAGTTGATCTGTGTCGGGGGCCTGTCGGGCGACTGTCATGTTTCCAAGTTCGGCACCCTCCTAATCTGGGCTCCCTACCCCTCCGGAGTTATCTTCTATGACCACCAAGACCCCGCCTCGCCTGCTTACCGCTGCTGAGGTTGGCGCCTGCATTCGCCAGTTCCGCCAGTTGCGTCATTGGTCGCAAGAACAATTGGCCGAGATCTCGGGCCTGAACGTGCGAACAGTTCAGCGGGTTGAGCAGGGTGACTCGGCCAGTTTCGACACCCGTCGCGCACTGGCGCGCGCCTTCGATTTCAATGACATCGATGCACTCAACAAGCCTTTCTCGCTGCCGACAGACGAGGAACTGCAGGCGGCGCAAGCGCAGTTTGAGCGCGACTACATCACCCTGGCGGTGTCCCCGCTTGCTGCTGGGCGCGAGCTGGCCAGCCTGATCGTTTCGTGCGACATGGATCTGTCCGAACCGGCTTTCGAGCTGTCGCGCGAGGCGGCGAGCGAGTTTGCTGCACTGGTCGACTACTACCGTGAGTATCGCGACTGCCAAGACCTGTATTCAGAAGTCGACAAGCTAGACATCTACGACGGGCTGCAGCAGCGCATTGAGGTCCTGCGGGAACTGGGAGTATCACTGTCGCACGGTCAGCGTAAGGTCGTCATTCGGATGGGCTCAGGTATGCCGATGGATGCCACGGTCCTGTACGTCGTGGCGTTTCGCCTCGGCCACGAGTGCAGTCAGATCGTAACTCCTAAGGCAGCACGCATCGGCTGAGTCAGCATTCATTAGATCGATAGTGGTGGCGATACATCTGACAGATGTCTATTGATCGCGCCGTCGCAGTACAGTCCCTGGAGGTTGCCCTGCCTTAGTCAGCGATAGCGCTGGTCCGGCCCCAGCACAAGACCCTGATTCGTGCGACAGCAAGGTTCTTAGCTTTCGAGGCAGCGAATTTTTGATGTGCCCTGAACCCTCGCGAAGATCCACTATGGAGACGCCGTCGATTTCTGGATCCAGACCTAAGAAGCCCTCGAGTTCTGGATCCACAGGCAACTCGTCCTTGAGTTCCTGACTGCGCACCTGAGTGGTCAAGCTCCGCCCGGGTGAAGGCTCTGCGCCCAGTACTCTAGGAACTCCTCTTGAGCAATCGTTTCGATTGCGCCTGGCCTGGCATGCCGCACCATGTGGATGGCATCCGATGCCCGCTTGGCCTCGCCAGACTGCAGCAAAAGCATGGCAGCGACCGTTCCCGCGCGTCCCAACCCCCCCTTGCAGTGGACCACGATCCTTTGACCGCTCAGCATGTCAGCGACGAGCTCAGCACTTAGCTGTAGCCAATCTTTGAGGAGTCTGTCGTCTGGTGCGGCTCCATCAGTGATTGGCAGTCCATGCCAAGAGATGCCCTTCCCCGCCACTATCGCCGGTAAGCTCTCGATTCGAAGGTCCTTGAGCTCCCAAGGCTCAAGCAAGGTGACTAGGTGAGTGGCACCCCAGTCCTGAATAGCCGAGACGTCCACATCTAGGTCTCTCGCCCATGCTCCAGTCATGGCGACTTCCTGGTACTTGCCTGGCGCAAATGTCACCCCTATGCCGCCTCCATGGGCTCCAACAGGCAACTCTGCAATCAGTAACGGGTGGCTAGCGCTGGTGCGCATCATTTCGGCTCTCCCAACATGCGGTAACGTTCTGCGTCGTGCGCCGGGGCGCTCCCCGCTCATTCGCTGCACGGCTAGGATATCGGATGTTCAGATATCGTTGAACTGGAGAGAACACCTAAGGGTCAATATCGGAAAGTCAGATAGACAGTCTGTGGGCAGGTTGATATCCTGACAACTGGTATCGCGATTTGAGGGCTGTGTGGCCTATGTCGTTAGCCAACCGACCCTCATCGCGCCCTGGCCAGAACTGGACAATTTCGTTCGTTCAATAGGTCCCTTTCTTGCGTGCGCGTGGTGCGCGCTAGAGCGCTCAAGAACGGCTAGTTCGCCGGTAGCTGCTGAGGGGTTGGCCTCGCAGGCACTTGACACGCTTGCGACGCTGCGCGTCCTCCATCGCGAACCAGTCGAATGTTCTCGGCTTGCCGCAAGATCTCTGTATGAGCCCCTGGCTTGGTCCTACAAATCTCCGTGGTCTCGCAGTGACTTGAACCTTGAGTCGGCATTGACCCGGTCGCTCACCCAGTGGGCGGCTGAGTGCACGCCCAGTGCGAGGCGGAATCTCGGAATTTCACTGGCATCCACCGAAGCTCGAGCGTACTTGGCAAACCTTCTGCGGAAGCATCGGTTGGACCCGAAGCTAGGCGACGGGCTTCAGTCGATTGGATCGCCTGAATGGAATGCGCTCAGCTTGGGGCGTAAGCGCTACGTGCTGTGGGCGAGCATGCGAAATTCTGCCTCGGAGTTCATACAAAGCGGTTTGGATGAGCATGCCGCGAGGCGAGCACTTGATCGCGAGATAAAACGCAGATGCATCTGGTTAGCTGGACGCGAGCAAGCTGGAACCCTCGCCCGGAAGGATTTTTGCTTCTTGCCTGGTCAGGGTTGGCGTCAGCCGTTGATCCTGGACGTTGCAATGGAGACTTTCCTGCCGCTGGGCATGGCGTACTGGCTGGAACCTAGCGGCAGTTGGCAGCTTTAGCTTCTAGTCTGAGTAGACCGACCAGCTGCCACGGGTCCATGAGATGGTTTGAGGGGGCTCAGGACTCTATCGCGGTAAACGCCCCCCCAGGTCTATATCGACGGTTCTCCAACGAAGCGCTGGACCTTGGTTGACCGGCGAGCCTGTGGCCCATTGGACGCTGGCCAAGAGATGGCCCTCTAGTACTCGTTAAGTCGCTTACGGATTGCCTCGATGGCATCGTCCAGTCCCGCGTCGTCCTCGGGGTAAGGAGAACAAAACAGTTGAACCGGGACCCAGCAATGTTCCTGTCCCGGTTGTACATAGGGGGCGTAATCATCTAGTAGCCATGCAGAGCCGATGGGCTGGGAAACGTTGGCAAGATCCTTCGTCGGCCCAGTCCAGTCCATGTATGGCAAGCGGGCAAACCAACCCGGGGCCGCTCCTTCGCAAGCCAATAGGTCGGCAATCTCGCGAAATCTAGGCTCCGGAACTGTGGTGAAGATGACTAGACCCTCAAAGAGCGACTTTGCCGACTCCAGAAATTCGTAGAGGCCCGGGCGCGGGATCTGGCTTACAGCGTTGGAAATCAGCGTTCCTTCTAAGTCCAAGGCGAGGATGGACGGGCGCATTGTGTAATGGTCCTCTTTGGCGGGGGTGAACGTCGGTACCGCTACCAAGCCCCGCCGGAGGGTGATCCGCCGGCGGGGCTTGGTAGCATCAGACATCTTCGAACTCGCTCGCTTGCTTGAGTTGGTTCTCAAGGAAATCAATGCGCTTCTGAAGATCGGCACTTAGATAGGCTTTGTCCGTAAAGTCCATTGCTGTCTCAGGGATCATCTCCAGCTCGACGCGTGTGGATGTAGCTTGACGAATCGCCAAGGTGGTCCAGGCCTTATCGCCCTTGACGAATCCGACAGTGAATCGAGCCGTAACATGGTGTTCGGGCTTGAGGCCTTCGATGGAACGGAAATCGCTGCGCACCTTCGACGTGGCTACAGGCTGTACATCGCCATTGATGTACAGCGCCGCATTCCAGCTCGCTTCGCTCAATGGCAGTGTTGAGCGGTTGATGATGCGGGCGGTGATGACTGGCTTGGGCCCAAAGAAGCTGTTTTCCATCCGGAACTCTGGATCAACCGCACTGACCCTCTTTAGCTCGGCGATAGTAGGAAGTTGATCGTTGGCCTCCTGTCGTAGCGCTTCTATCTCCTTGGGATTGCTATCCCTGATGTGCTTAACCTGCCCTCTCACCACCTGCCTTACGGAAGCGTTTGGGTAGGTCTGGTTCAGTTTTTCAAGAAGGTCGGCAGGGATTCGTGAGAAAAACAGCCGAATCGTCTCTAACACCATGATTCAACGAGGAAACACCCCTCGACGTCAGGCAGTTCGTGGATTACAGACCTAGGCTTGATTGAACCAGAAGCCGCGTGACACAGGCATTCCTGGAGTACTGCTCAGGCACGCGTGCCCTTCTTGAATATTGGATTCAAGAGTTTCCACGCTCCTGACCCAACGGAAACCTTCAAGAAGGCTCTGACCGTCGCCTGATCCATTGCAGTAGTTCCTCGTGCGGGATCGTACGTCCAGCGTCGACGTCGGCCATACCCTCGCGGGTCCGCCGTTCCTTCTCTTCCTCGGTCAATCCCGGAAGGAGTGCTAGTAGCTTATCTTCAGGGCTCATAGGCCGATGAGCTGTGCTCAAGTTGGCTTGATTCTCGTGAAAAAATATGGGCAGGATCTGGGGATCATCCAAGCCCGCCGGCAAAGGCAGCGATACGTCGTGGACCGCCAAGTCGATGATGACGTCCAAATCTGAGCATAAGGGCTGTATGGCGGTGGTCACCAGACGAGCCGCCCGCTCGGCGAAAGCCAGGTCCACCACCAGCCAGATCAACAGACCGGGAGGCTGTTCGACGCCCCCTGACGAGTGAGTTTCCAGGAGATAGGCCGACGAGACGAAGTCGGCGTGCTCAAGGCTGCCGCTGATGGCCGGAGCGAGCCAAGCCGGCGCGGCCTGGGCAGGTCTCACCGCGAACTCCGCCGGCGCCAGACGTTCCACCCTGGCCAGAAAGCCCGTATCCAACAATGTCGCAACCTCTTCCGGGTACAGGACAACGCCGCCGTAGTTGGGATTGAGCATCAACGTCGCGCCGCGAGTACCGGTTAGCAGCTCACGGCCTGAAACTCCCAGAATTCTGACAGCAGACGAGCTGGCCGCCTGCGCCTTGTCGAGCGAGGTAAAGAAAGGGATCGCATCGAAACCGTCAGGATGGCGGAACTGGACCAGCCGCAGTGTCTGCGCGTCGTCCGAGATGGGCGCATGCACGTACACGATCGCATCCATCAGTCGCTTGAAGAATGCGCGTTCCTCGGCCGCACTGTCGCGGGCCCGTTCAAAGGAAGCCTCCAGCGCTGTCTCCGCAGACGTAGTCCCTCTTCCACGCGGCCTGCTCGGTTGCTTCATGGTCAGATGCGATGAGGGCCGAGCGGGTACCCGGAGAACCAATCCGCCTCGATCTCGCTGCTCAGGTAGGGTCGTACGAAGGCCGACTGGGTCAGCGCTCGCAGCCGCTCTTCGTGCTCAGCAATCGCCTCGATGTCGCTGACGGTTGGATAGTGCCGCAGCAGTCGATATGCCTCTTGCCGCACCTCTTTAGGCACGGCTTGGCTGGCCGCTAGCTGCCTGAGGAACGCGCCCGCCTGCAGCACATTGCGGGTGCGCTCAGATGGCATCGTCATGACATCAAGAATGACTAGCACTAAGGAATGCTTAGCTTATCGCGTTTGTGGCCGGCCAGGGCACGGTGCAACTACAGACCTTGCGATTCCTGTATTAATGTAATATAATCAATAACTTAATTCGCATAAGTGAGCGTTATGTCCATGGAGTGAGGGCCAATAGGAACGAGCAGGTAGCCTGAGCCTTCCCATGATGGGAAGGTCAACAACGCGGGACGGATTACCACTCAACTTGCCTGTCGTTTGACCTTCCCACCGTGGGAAGGCTCATCGTCACGCCGTCGGCAAACCGCCGATGCTTTTGGAGGGTTGTCCATGAATCTCGTTGTTGAAGGTATGACCTGTGGTCACTGTGTCCGAACGGTCACCCAAGCCATTCAGGCCCTTGACCCCCACGCCCAGGTGGACGTCGATCTGGGCAGTGGCGTGGTCAAGATCGAGGGCCTGCTTGCCGTAGAACAGGCGGTTGAGGCTATCCAGCGGCAAGGCTATGTGATCGCTGCGGTGCTCCCTTCTGAGGCTGGTACGCCGGCCGCCCCGGCCGTCGCATCCTCCTGCTGCGGCGGATGCCACCGCTGAGTCCGCGCGAGGGCTTGATCCTGATCAATGACAGTCGGCCCCAAGAGGGCTAGACTGGCCATCATGAGAGCTCGCACGTCCCCTGCCCTGATCTGCCCAGCGTCCGCAGGCGCTGCTTCGGGCGTGCGGGAGCTGTCATGGTGAGGCTGCTGAGGCGATGGCGGCGACCCCGTTCTCGTGCCCGACTGGCATGGCTGGGACTGTGGGCGCTGCTGCTGCAGCAACTCGCGCTGGTGGCTTACGCCTGTCCGCTGGAATCGGTGGAAGCTGGACAAGCGACCCTGATGGTCGGTTGCGAAGAGATGTCCACGCCGGATCCCGATGCTCCGGCGTTGTGCGACCAGCATTGCCAGCGCGATCACATCGCCACGGCCGATGCGAAGGCCCCTCAAGTGCCTTACCAGCCCGCGCTGGCCGCCTTCGCGCTGGTGCAGGCTCTGTTGCCACCGGTACACGCGCAGTTGTATCGGGATGTTCCGGTGTGCGTGTCCGATCCGCCTCCCCTGCAGCGCTTTTGTAGCCTGCTGATTTAAGCCCCCTCCTGGATTGACCCGTGCTCGTGCTGCATGCGTTGCAGCGCGCTCGTTGTCGTTTCCCGGAGGTCTTATGGAGATGTCTTTCTTCTTGCGTGCAAGGCGCAAGATGGCGTGTGGGTTCGTGTTTGCCCTGGCGCTCAGTGGTCCTGTGCTGGCGGCATCGCCCGCTATCCCGATCAGCTACACAGAAGCCCTACAACGGGCGCTTGCTAACGCCCCAACCCTGCAGGTGCGCCGATCGCAGATCGATGCCAGTACCGAAGAAGCCGCGCGTGCTGGCGCGCTTCCCGACCCACGTTTGATCGTGGGGCTGGCGAACTGGCCCGTCAGCGGACCCGATGCCTTCAGCTTGCGGGCCGATGAGATGACCACCCAGCAAATCGGTCTGATGCAGGAGTTTCCTGCGCGTGCGAAACGACGTGCCGAGCACGCCTTGGCGCAAGCGACGCTGGCGCAAGCGCGCTCACTGTCGATGGCCGAACAGCAGATGGTGGCCCAAGCGGCCGCGCTGGCCTGGATCGAGCTGTGGAGTACGCAGCAAGCCGTAGATGCGTTGGAAGGTCTGCGCGAGCCGGCCCGTATAGCCGAGCGTGCGGCGCGTGCTCGCTTGGCAGGCGGCACGGCCGGGGCCAGTGATGTGCTTGCCGCCCAGGCCGCCCTACTGCAGTTGGACAATCGCCTGGAGCAGGTACATGCGGAGCACGCCGCCGCGCAGGCCGGCCTGGCGCGGTGGTTGGGTATTGCACCAGAGGCGATCTTGGCCAGTGGTGCGGCACCGGATTTTTCGCAGTTGCCATTGGAGCCCACCCAACTGCTGGCCAAACTGGACCAACACACGCCACTACTGGGCTGGGAGGCACGCGAGAGCTTAGCCCAGGCCCAGGTGGATGCGGCCGTGGCCGAAACCCGCCCGGATTGGAGTGTGGAGCTCACCTACGGACGTCGCGAGCGCGCACCCGACGGCATGGCGCGCAGCGACATGCTCATGGTGGAAGTGGGTGTGGGCCTGCCGCTGTTCCAGAAGAACCGCCAAGCACGAGGCATCGCGGCACGGCGGGCCGAGCTGGAGGCGGTGTCCGCAGAGCGCGATGAGGCCCGGCGCATCCAAGCCGAGTCGGTGCAACGCGCGATAGCGCGATGGCGCGGGTTAACCGGCCAGTTGGAGCGCCAGAACACGCAGAGCCTGCCTTTGGCGCGCGATCGTGCACGCACGGCGTTGGCCGCCTACGGCGCCGGTGCCGACCTGCAGCCGTGGCTGGAAGCGCGGCGCGATGAGATCGAATTGCACCTGGAGAACGCCCGTCTGCTGGGCGAACAGGGCCGTGCCTGGGCGGCACTGGCCTATCTGCTACCCCATGAGGAGAACACGCCATGAGCCCGACCAAGACGCGTCTCACACAGCTCGCCGTGGCCCTCGGGTTGCTGGCGCTCGGCTTTGCCGGCGGCTACGCCTGGATGACTCGAACCTCTGATACCACCCCGCCCCCCGGCACGAGCGTCGCAGATCAAGCACGCAAGGTGCTGTACTGGTACGACCCCATGGCGCCGGAGCAGCGATTCGACAAGCCGGGCAAATCTCCGTTCATGGATATGGAGTTGCTGCCCAAATACGCAGATGAGGCCATAGGGGGCGGAACGCAGATCGATCCGCGCCTGCAGCAGAACGTGGGCATACGCACTCAGGAAGTGACGGTAGAGTTACTAGGGACTGCCGTACGCGTGCCGGGCACACTGACGTGGGATCTGACCCAGGAAAGCGTGATCAGTGCGCGCATGGAAGGCTTGATCACCCACGTGCAGGTAAAGGCGCCGTTTACCGAGGTTCGTCGTGGTCAAACGCTGGCCACCGTGCAGGCCCCGGCATGGAACGCGGCCATCGCCGAAGCACATGCCCTGAGCCAAGCTCAGTCCGCGGGCGCGCGTGAGCTGCAGGGTGCGGCGCAACAACGGTTGCGTTCGTTGGGTGTTCCTTCTGGCGCCTCGGCCAGAAGTGGCGTCGTGCTTAGCGCAGACCACAGTGGTGTCGTGACCGAGATCCTGGCACGCGAGGGACAGACGGTGATGCCCGGTACGCCACTGTTCAAGATCAATGGGCTGGACACGTTGTGGCTGGAGGCCTCGGTACCCCAGGCAGCGCTGGGCACCTTGCGGCCGGGGACCTCAGTGCAGGCCACGGTCAGTGCCTGGCCGGCAGAGCGCTTTGCCGGACAGATCCAGGCGTTGCTTCCCCAGGTCGACATGGCTAGTCGCACGCAGCGGGCGCGAATTGTGCTGCGCAACCCGCAGCGTCGGCTGGTGCCGGGCATGTTCGCCGAGGTTCTGGTGCAGCCCGACGCCGAGCAGGCCCTGCCAGTCGTTCCCACGGAGGCGCTGATCGCCACCGGGCGGGACAGCCGGGTCATCGTGCAGGATCCGGACGGGAGCTTCCGGCCAGTGCGGGTGAGTGTGGGACGTAGCGTGCAAGGGCGCACGCAGATCGTGGCAGGCTTGGCCGGTGGTGAACGCGTGGTCGTCTCGGGTCAGTTCTTGCTCGACTCCGAAGCCAGTCTCTCCGGTGCGTTGGAGCGCCTGGGTGCTGCACAACCGACACGCCCTGCCAGCGCATCAGGTGTGCACGAGCGCCATGACGCCGGGCACGAACCACGCACTGTCGTGCCGTCACCGTCCAGACAGCCGGCGCCTGTCGCGCCAGACACCTCCACCTCTACGCCGCCGCGCTGCCCGGTGCAGTACTGGTATGACCCGATGGTGCCGGAGAAGCATTTCGACAAGCCGGGCAAGTCACCGTTCATGGATATGCAGTTGGTACCCAAGTTCGGCCCCGCCGCAGCCGCTGATTGCCAGGCAAGCGAGGTCATGTCCGAAGCGATGGAGGGCACACCATGATCGCGCGCCTGATCCATGCTTGCATCGCCAATCGCGTGCTGGTGCTGGTTGCCGCCGCGCTGCTGGCGGTGGTCGGTATCTGGTCGGTAAAGAACACGCCGCTGGATGCGCTGCCGGACCTGTCCGATACCCAGGTCATCATCCGCACGCAATGGGCGGGGCAAACCCCGCGCATCATCGAAGACCAGGTCACCTACCCGTTGGCCACCACGATGTTGTCCGTGCCGGGCGTGAAGGCGGTACGCGGCTTCTCCTTCTTCGGTGATTCATTCGTCTACATCCTGTTTGACGATGCCACTGATCTTTACTGGGCGCGCTCTCGAGTGCTCGAGTACTTGAGCCAGGTACGCGATCGACTTCCGCCGAATGTGAATCCGGCGCTGGGTCCTGATGCGACAGGACTGGGCTGGATCTACCAGTACGCCTTGGTGGATCGGACAGGTCAACGTGATGTGGGGCAGCTGCGTGCGTTGCAGGACTGGTTTCTTCGTTATGAGCTAAAAACCGTGCCGGACGTGGCTGAAGTAGCCAGTGTGGGCGGTGCGGTGCGCGCCTGGCAGATCCAGCCCGATCCGCAGGCGTTGGCGGCCCGTGGACTGACGGTGGCCGAGCTCATCGAGGCGGTGGATGCGGCCAACGGCGCTACCGGGGGCTCGGTGATCGAACAAGGCGAAGCCGAACTGATGGTGCGCAGCGAAGGCTACCTGCGCACACAGGAGGCGTTCGAACAGGTGCCGGTAACCGGCAACGACGGCATCCCCGTCCTGCTCGGCGAGGTGGCCACGATCAGTCGCGGGCCGGTCTTCCGTCGTGGTATCGCAGAGTTGGATGGTCAAGGTGAGGTGGCCGGCGGCGTGATCGTCCTGCGGACCGGCAAGGATGCCTTGGGGGCCATTCGGAACGTCAAAGCGCGACTGCAGGCGTTGCAATCCAGCTTGCCCGAGGGCGTGGAAGTGGTGCCGGTGTACGACCGCTCCGAGCTGATCCAGGATGCGGTACGCAACCTCACCCACAAGCTTGGCGAAGAGTTTCTGGTCGTAGCGCTGGTATGCCTGCTGTTCCTGTGGCACCTACGCTCGGCGTTGGTGGCCGTCATCACCCTGCCTTTGGGTATCCTGGCGGCCTTCATCGTGATGCACGCCCAGGGGATCTCCGCCAACTTGCTGTCATTAGGCGGCATCGCCATCGCCATTGGTGCGATGGTCGATGCAGCGGTGGTGATGATCGAAAATGCACACAAGCATCTGGAGCACTGGCGGGAGGCGCACGGCCGGGAACCTCAGGGTGAGGAGCGCTGGCAGCTGATGGCCCGCTCGGCGGCCGAGGTCGGACCGGCCCTGTTCGCCAGCTTGCTGGTCATCACCCTGTCTTTCGTGCCGGTTTTTGCCCTGCAGGCGCAGGAAGGGCGATTGTTCTCGCCTCTGGCCTACACCAAGACCTACGCGATGGCCGCCGCAGCAGGGTTGTCGGTGACCTTGATCCCCGTCTTGATGGGCTACCTGATCCGCGGCCGCATCCGCCCGGAACAGCAGAACCCCATCAATCGCATCCTGATCGCTGGCTATCGGCCCATCCTGCTGTGGGTCCTCAAACATCCCGGTGTCACCTTGCTGCTCAGCGGCCTGCTGCTAGTGCTCACCTTGATCCCCTTTAGCCGGTTGGGCAGTGAGTTCATGCCGCCCTTGGAAGAAGGCAGCCTGTTGTACATGCCCACGGCCCTGCCCGGCCTGTCCGCCGACAAGGCCCGTCAGTTGCTCCAGCTCTCGGGCCGGATGATCAAGACCGTACCGGAGGTTGAGCACGTGTTCGGCAAGGCGGGCCGTGCCGAAAGTGCGACCGATCCGGCACCGATCGAAATGTTTGAGACCACCGTGACCTTCAAGCCGCGGGATCAATGGCGCCCGGGCATGACCCCCCAGAAGCTACGCCAGGAGTTGGACGCAGCGGTCAAGATTCCCGGTCTGACCAACCTATGGGTCCCGCCCATTCGCAATCGCATCGATATGTTGGCCACCGGCATCAAGAGCCCGATTGGGATCAAGGTCTCCGGACCCGATGTGGAGCAGATCGAGCGCCTGAGCCAGCAGATCGAGCAGGTGGCCAAGACTGTGCCCGGCGTGAGTTCGGCACTGGCCGAACGCGTCACGGGTGGGCGCTATGTCGATGTACAGGTGCGCCCGGAAATCGCTGCACGTTACGGATTCACTCAAGGCCAACTCCAGCAACTGATTGCCACGGTCGTTGGCGGTGATCCAATCGGGGAAACGATCGAGGGGCGCGAACGCTATCCCATCGTCTTGCGCTACCCCCGTGGCCAGCGTGACTCGTTGCAGGCCTTGCAGGATCTGCCGCTGATCGCGCCAGGCGGTGTGCAACTGACCTTGAGCCAGGTGGCGGAGCTGTCAATCAGCCCAGGCCCGCCGATGCTCAAGAGCGATAACGGCCGGTTGGTGGGCTACATCTACGTGGATGTGGCCGATCGCGACTTGGGATCGGTGGTCCAGGACCTGCAAGCCGCGGTGCAGACCCAGGTGAGTTTGCCTGCCGGCTATGGTCTGGCGTGGTCGGGGCAGTACGAGTATCTGCAACGGGCTTTGGCACGCCTGCAATGGGTGGTGCCCGCGGCGTTGGCGATCATCTTCCTGGTCATCTGGATGGTGTTTCGCCGGCTTAGCGATGTATCCATCATCCTGCTCAGCTTGCCCTTGGCGTTGGTGGGCGGTTTCTGGTTGATCTGGGGGCTGGGCCATGCGATTTCGGTGGCCAGCATGATCGGATTCATCGCCCTGGGCGGCGTTGCGGCTGAGTTCGGCGTCATCATGCTGCTGTACCTGCGTCATGCCTGGGAGCAGCGCTTGGCCAGCGGTGCGCCGGAAGATGTGTCTACCCTGCAAGAGGCTATCTACGAAGGCGCCGTGCAACGGGTGCGCCCGAAGGCGATGACGGTAGCCGTCATCCTAGCCGGGTTGTTTCCGCTTTTCGTCGGTGCCGGTGCCGGCTCGGAGGTCATGCAACGTATCGCCGCGCCGATGCTGGGTGGCATGCTCACCGCACCGGTGCTCTCTATGGTGGTGATTCCCGCAGCGTTCTATCTAGTGCGGCGACGTGGATTGCGCGCGGCGCGGGGCGACCAATGAGAGACAGACTGAGCACTTGAGGTAAGTCCCCACAAAAAGACGCCAGTCATGGAAGAAGTCATGACTGGCGTCAAAGGGGAGAGTACCGCCTACATGCTTACTTATCAGTGCCCGGCGTGCGGGGAAATCTCAAAGCTCAGCGACGCCCGATCCGACACAAAATCCAAACCCTTTTGTGTAGAGGGCACAATGTGATTGGTGTGGATGTACCAGGTCTTGGCGGTGGTCACCTGGAAACTGGCTTGGCCTTGGGCATCGGTGCGCAGGAGCGTAGCGCTACCGTGCCCACCCTTGACCGGTGCGTCAGCACGATGACCGACGTACACGCGTAGGTTGGGCACTGGCGTGCCCTGCTGCAGCACCTGGAACGACAGCTGTTCGCCGACCTTCACGCTTCCAGGATTGCGGGCCAAGCGGATCTCCAGCGGATAGCCCAGCGAGGCAGCGAAATCGTCGGTCAGTTTTGTGCCCACCTGTCCAATGGTACGAGCATGCTTGGTATAGCTATAGGTGACCCCTTTGGGAAACTTGCTCGCATCATAGGTGGCCAGGGTATCGGGCAAGTCTTCCAACTCCAGGTACTTGCCGAACTCGCTGGCCGTACGCGTGCTGGTGGAGGCCATCGTCGAGACCCCCAGCAGATAGGTGCCCTCGCCCGCCGGATGCACGGTGAGCTGGCTCTGCTTGCCGACCTCTTTCCAACTGGCCAAGTCCGGTGCAGCCTTAGCGCCGCCCTGACTCAGCGAAACGTCCTGTAGACGCGCTCGGGTGACTGCACCTGCACTTTCATCGAAGGTGCCATTGTTCACCAACGCTGTGTTCGCCTCGCCCGCTGCGGTGCCAGGCTTGGAGAAAGCGACAAACAGGTCGTGCGCACCGGCACTGCCGGCCACAGCGAACAGCAGTAGTGTGGCGGATAGTTGCGTGTTTCTCATGATGTGTAGCTCCTCGTGATCGTGGCTTACCAGTGGTAACCAAAGCGGACATTCCAGCGACGACCCAGCAAGTCGTACGTCATGGTGTCGGTGTCGGTGTTGGGGTTGTTCTTCACGAACGGCGCCTTCTTATCGAGCACTTTTTCAACGCCGGCGGAGATATCCCACTTCTTCTTGATGCCGTAGCTCAGTTGCAGGCTGTGGTACACCACGCTGGACACATGCGAGCCGATCGTGTCGGGCACGGCGATGATGTCGTCCGCGCTGCCGATGTACTGCGCCGAATAGACGCCGGTCCAACGGTTCTTGCCCATACGCAGTGAGCCCAAGCCACGCCACTGGGTGTAGCTACCCAAGCCGCTGGTGATCTTGCCGGCGTACTCAATGGTGGTGGCCCCGGGCGTGAGCGCCCCCAACCCACGCGGGGTGAGTCTGGAGGTCCTGGAAGCCCTGCTGGATCTGGTCATGGCCTCGGGCAAGGTACGTGTGGTCGACGTGGCGGAACTGTGTCCGCCCCTGGATCCGGATCAAGCCACCGCACGTGTGGCCGCGCGTTTGATCCACCGAATGGTCAGTGCGCAGGCTCAGTGAAGTGATATCGGCTGGCAAAAGGCAGTGAGCTAATGGGAACGCTCAGCCAGCAACTGCTTCATTTGCGCGATCTCCTGTGTCTGCGAGGTAATAATGTCCTGGCAGAGCTTCACCAACTCAGGATCCTTCAGACGATTCTCCTCACACATCAGGATGGCGCCAGCGTGGTGGGGAATCATCGAACGGATGAACTGTTTGTCAGTGACCGCTGCTTGAGTGCGAATGCCCCACCAGCAGAACAGCATGAGCGCCACCGTCAGACCAGCCAGAATCAGATTGCGTCGGCGATCGGGGTACATGCTGGACATTAGCCACAGCTCGATCAGCAGCATGGGAGCGGCCATCAGGCCCGCCATGTAGAACTGGTTCACGTTGTTATAGACGTTAGCCCACTGATCGACCATTGCGTACATCAATGCGTACATGGCCACGAAAGACAGGCCCATCATCAACAACAGGCGGCCGTAATGGCCTTGATGCCCTTGTTGTGCCTGGTGGGCAGGTTGGTGTGAGGCGTGCGGTTTTGCGTGCTGGGACTGCGGGTCTTGCGCGTTTTCGTGCGTACCGTGCGAAGAGGACATAACAATCTCCGTGGGAATGGCAGAACGGCGGAAGAACCCGCGAACTGTTGGAACAGCTCCCGGGCTGAGAACACTTACATACCCTTGCCGGCAGCGAATTCCTGCGGGCTCAGCTTGCCATCTTTGTTGCTATCGAGCATGCCAAAGTGCGGCGCCAGCTTGTGCTTGGCCAGTTCTTCCTTGGACAGCGAGCCGTCCTTGTTGGCATCGAGCTTGGTGAAATCGGCATCGGCCGCCGCCGGCTTGTGCTGACCGTGGTTGGTGGTGGGCGTGGTGGTCTGGCCGCCGGCGAAGGCCGCGCCCGCCATCAGGAATAAGGCCATCATCGAGAGGGAGGCATAACGCTTCATTGCAGTACTCCTTGTGGGATATGAGCCATCAGTGACAGGAATGGCCGCGCGCAGGCTCATCGGCGCGGTCAGGGTGGGGGGTGGCAACAACGGTGGAGCCGGACAAACGCAGGGCATTGGTGACCACCGAAACCGAGCTCAGGCTCATGGCCAGGGCCGCCATCATCGGACTGAGCAAAAGGCCGAAGCTGGGATACAGCAAGCCGGCGGCGATAGGCACGCCGATGGCGTTGTAGACGAAGGCGAAGCCCAGGTTCTGCTTCATATTGGCCACCGTCAAAGACGAGATGGCACGGGCTTGCACGATGCGCCTCAAATCACCCTTGACCAGGGTGAGCTGGGCGCTGGACATGGCCACATCCGTGCCCGTCCCCATCGCGATGCCCACATCGGCTGCCGCCAGGGCCGGCGCATCGTTGATGCCATCGCCAGCCATGGCCACGCGACGACCCTGGGCTTTGAGTTGCTGGACCAGGTCGGCCTTGTCCTGCGGCTTGACGCCACCACGCACATCCTCGATGCCCAGCGTGCGCCCCACGGCCTCGGCCGTCGCCTGTGCGTCACCGGAGGCCATCACCACGTGCAGGCCATCGGCACGTAGCAGGTTCAAGGCAGGCAAGGTCGTGGCTTTGATGGGATCAGCCACCGCAATGGCGCCGGCCAACCGACCATTGACCGCCAGGAACATCACGCTAGCGCCTTCTTTCCGAAGACGCTCGGCGCTGCTTTGCAAAGGTGCTACATCGGCGCCAACCGACGCCATCAGGCTTTGGTTGCCGAGCACGACATCCTGATCGGACACGCGCCCGCGGACGCCTTGGCCGGTGAGCGAATCAAAATCTTGGGCGGCCACCAGGTTCAAGCCACGTCGCTGGGCTTCAGCCACGATGGCCTCGGCCAAGGGGTGCTCACTGCCCTGCTCCAAGCTGCCGGCCAAACAAAGGATCTGATCGGCGTCGAAGCCGGCGTTGGAGAGCGTGTCGCGAAAGGCTGGACGCCCCTCGGTCAACGTACCGGTCTTGTCCACGATCAACGTGTCGATCAGACGTAGCTGCTCGATCGCCTGAGCATCGCGGAACAGGACCCCGACCTGCGCAGCGCGGCCAGTGGCGACCATGATCGACATGGGGGTAGCCAAACCCAAGGCACACGGGCAAGCAATGATCAGAACCGATACGGCATTGAGGACGGCAAAGGTCCAGGACGGTTCGGGTCCAAACAGACCCCATCCGAAGAACGTGAGCACCGCCGTGGCCAGCACGGCCAGGACAAACCAGTACGCCACCTTGTCCGCCATACGCTGCATCGGCGCGCGGGAGCGCTGGGCTTGGGCTACCAACTGCACAATCTGCGCCAGTACCGTCCCGGATCCGACTTTGTCCGCCCGGATGACTAAGGCGCCCGTCCCGTTGAGCGTGGCGCCTATAACGTGATCACCGACAGCCTTCTCCACCGGAATGGGTTCACCGGTCAGCATCGACTCATCGACACTGGCGCGGCCTTCGATGACTTCCCCATCGACCGGCACCTTCTCGCCCGGTCGTACGCGAAGCAGATCACCCACGTGCACGTGATCCAGCGCAACGTCCTCTTCGCCCCCATCGGGTTTGACGCGGCGAGCCGTCTTGGGCGCCAATCCCAGCAGGGACTTGATGGCCGCCGAGGTTTTGGAACGCGCCCGCAGTTCCAGCAGCTGTCCGAGCAGGGTGAGCGAGACGATGACCGCTGCCGCCTCGAAGTAGACCCCTACCCGTCCATGCTCGCGGAAAGAGTCCGGAAACAGGTCCGGTGCCACGGTGGCCACCACGCTGTAGCCAAACGCGGCGGCCACGCCGATGCCGATCAGCGTCCACATGTTGGGGCTGCGATTGCCGATGGACTGTAGGCAGCGCTCAAAGAAAGGCCACCCCGCCCAGAGCACCACCGGGGCGCTCAGCACGAGCTCAATCCAGGTGCGCGCCTGCGTGGACAAGCCGGGCAGACGGTGTCCCAGCATGGCCAAGACCAGGACGATCAACGTCAAAGGCAACGTCCACCAGAACCTTCGGGTGAAATCGCGTAACTCTGGATTGTCGTCCTCCTCCAGCGAGGGCATCTCCGGCTCCAGCGCCATGCCGCAGATCGGACAGGTGCCGGGACCTGGCTGACGAATCTGCGGATGCATCGGGCAGGTGTAGACCGTGGCGTGGGTACCGCTGGGTTGGGCCACCGCTGCTGGGGCGGTCACTTCAACTTGCTGGGGAGCATCGTCCGTATAGCGGACGGGATTGGTGATGACCCGTCCATCCGCAGCCTCGACAGGGGCTGCGCCTGCAGAATGGTGATGGTCATGGGACGACGGTGAGTTCATGCCGATGCTCGCTTTAGTGGGGATGGACTGCCAAGGCAGTGTGCCATTGCGGGTTACACAGCTATTCGGGGCTGAGCGTCCCGAGCACTGAAACAACAATCAGGATCAAGATGGCCAGCGCGGCCTCAGCCGTAACACTCTGCCGCAAAGCCCGCACCTCCTGCGCGGGATCTCCGCTGGTCAGCGCTCGTTCCAAGCGCGGCACCAGCGTCCATCGGTGCAGCGCTCCCAAACCCAGCATTCCAGCGAACAGGGCCAGTTTGAAAAGCAGCAACTTCCCGTAGGTGCTCTGGAACAGGGCCGAAAACGACCACGCGGTGAGATCCCCGTAGTGCGCGATGCCGGACACGATGAGCGCACCAACGAAGATCGTTCCCAGCGTCGAAAAACCATGCAGAAAGTCATGCGTTGATCGCAGACGCCCGCTGCCGTTCGTCTCTTTGCCGCGCAGCAGCATGGCAAGGAACATCAGGACCGCTGCGATCCAGCCGCCTGCCGCGAGAAGATGGACGATGCCTGCAGCAAGCCGGACCGCGCCTGCCAAGCCCTCGCCAGCGGCGGCGTGGCCGTTCCATGCCAGCGAAGCGAGTGCGCCGCCCGCCAGCATCGCCCCCAGCGGGAAGGCGGTCTCCACCTTCCCGCGGCGACGATGCCATCCGAGCACGAACATCAGGGCGACCAGCAGCGCGCCTCTCGCCATGGCTGCCCGGCCCGCGGACGTCTCGAGCAGATACCAGCCAAGCGATGCGCGATCAACCTCGGCAAGCGGCATTCCCATGATGCCCGCGGTCTTGAAGACGACATCGAGCCCGGTGAGCACGAGACCGGCTACGGCACCCGCCAATAGAACGCCCATGAGTGACCACCCGGCCAAGGCGTCGGCGAGTGCCGATCGACGCGACCCGTACCAACCGAAGAGTGGAACCCCGAAAAGAACCATGATGACAAGGTATTCCAAGAATCTCAGTGCATAAGCCGACAGGTCGAACATTCGCGACTCCTCAGCGCACCGTGAAGCTGAAGCTGCCCGGCATGGGGTGGTTGTCACCACCGACGGCGCGGTATTCCACGGTATAGACGCCCGGAGCCAGCGGTCCAGGCAACTTGGCACGCAGGGTCTTGCCGTTGTTGACGATCTCGGTCGTGAAATTCTCGATCGGCATGGTGGAACTGCCGTGCTTCATGAGCAACTTGAGACGCGACGCCCGCGGAATCAATGTCTCGTTGAACACGAGATCGATCTGGCCTGGCGAGGCCACCACCGCATTTGCCGCCGGTGTGGACTGCTGCAGCGCGGCGTGGGCGTGCGCGACCTGCAGCGAAAACTGCCCGGCCGCGATTGCGAGGACGAGCGCGAAGGAGCGAATGACGTTGGACGACTTCATATGGATAAATCCTCATTGGAATGTGATGCAAAGCCCGTTCGGGAGGGGCCGCGCTGTGTTCGATGCGACAAGCGTTAGATGTCGGACTGTCACTGAAACCACGATTTGTCGGATTTTCTTGATACTTCCGCTTTCGCGAGACGAGGATCCCACCGGCTCAGGCGGGATCCTCGACGCATTACGCTGCCATGGCGCTGCAGCTTTCCGCGCAGCGGCGACAAACTTCGGCGCAGCGCGTCATCTCAGGGTCGTTCATGGCGTCGCATGCATCGGCGCACTGGCGGCAGATCTCCGCGCAGGCACCGCAAACCACGTCGTGAACGCTGGCACCGCGCAGCATCGCGTCGGCACTGGTTGCGCAGGTATCGGCACACGTCGCCAACAGGGCGATGTGCTCCGGGGCCGCGTGAACACCTCCTTTGGTCAGGCAGTAGTTGATGGTCTCCAGGCAGATCGCATGGCATTGCGTGCAGTTGTCGATGCACTCGTTCATGGCCTGGGGCCGGTGTGCTGCGGAATGGTGAGTCATGTAGTTCTCCTTCTTCCTCGCGGGCGAGAATCGGCGCGCCCGCAACACCGTCCCCTGTTGCTGCGACGGATCAGTGCTGTGCGAACGGTTCAGTGGTTCCGTCGCGATGTATCAGCTCGACCGTGAACGGCTGCTGGCGTCCCTCCGGGACCTCCATGCCCGGAGAACCAAGCGGCATCCCTGGGAGGACCAGGCCGCGTGCGTTCGGCTTTTCTTCGAGGAGACGCTTGATGTCCGCGGCCGGAACGTGGCCTTCGATGACGTATCCGCCGATCTCGGCCGTGTGGCAGGAGCCCTTTGCATAGGGGACACCCAACCGCTCCTTGACCAGACCCAGGTCATCCATGTCGTGCACATCCACGGTGAATCCCGCCTTCTGCACGTGGTCGATCCAGACACCGCAGCACCCGCAGGTCGGGGTCTTGTGGACGGTCATGCGTGGCAGGGCTGCTGGAGTCGCGTCGGCTGATTGGACGACAACCTGTGCGGAGGGCGAGGTTGTGGGTTGCGCGGATGAAGCATCCTGGGTGCAAGCACCCAGACCAGCCACGGCAAGGACCACAAAAGTCAGACGGTGCAATGTGAGCGTAGTCATTTCAATCTCTCGACTCAGCGCTTGGTCCGCGAGGACCAGTGGATGTGGACGATCCGCCAGCCGTCCGCGGTCTCCTTCAGCACCATCGTCTCGTCGCTCTGGACGGTCAGTGGCTGGCCGTCCTTCTGGGCATGCAACTCGCTTTCGGTTCCGACCCACGCGAACTCGCCAGCGGCTCGTGCGCGCTGACGGAGCAGCTGGCGATGGGCGCCCTTGAGGAACGCCGCATCGCTGACTGCGTGATGGCCCATGTATTCCTCGCGGCTGCGTTCGGCGCCCCCGGACTCGAGGATGAGAACGTCGGCAGCGAGCAGGGCTTCGACCGTGGCCAGATCGCCGCTAGACAGGGCCCTGTTGAAACGCTCCGCTACGGCGACCGCGGCCTCTGCAGTGACTGGGACGTCGACGTCCGCAGATGCCGCGGCAGCGGGGTGATGTGCGTGCGGCTGTGTCGCCTGCGCCATTGCGGGGGACACGACGGCCAGTGCCAGTGCGAGGGTGAACGAGATTGCTGTTGCGTTCATTGCGTGGGCTCCAAGAAGATCAATGGGGGTGCGCATGGCCGTCATCGGCCACGGGCGTGTGTGGTGCAGGGTGCGACTCCACCTTGCCGTCGGGATGGCCGTGGCTCACCAACCCGACTTCCGTGTCGCTGGGTGTCGGGCCGTGGTGATCGTCGTCCACGCCCGGCGGGTGCGCATGCGGCATGGAGTTGTTGCCCGGCTCGAATAAGGCAGGGTGATCCTCGGCCTTTTCGTCGTCATGGTGGCCTTGCGTCTCGCCGCCGCCATGCGAATGGCCCTCGCTGCTGTCGACAAGTTCCTTGTACGCAGTCGCGTCCAGCGTGGGCAACTTCTGCAGGAAGGCCGACATGTTCCATATGAACTCATCGTCCATGCTGCCGCCCCAAGCGGGCATGCCGCTGGCCTTGATGCCGTGCTTGATCACCCAGAACGCCTCAGCTGGAGCGACCGGCTGTTTGCTTAGGTTCGGTGGCGCGGGGTACAGGCCCTTGCTCATCTCGGTGGCCGCCGCGTCTGGTGAAAGATGGCAGGTCACGCACATGGCGTTGTAGTTGCCCGCACCCTGGCGGATACGCTCAGGATCATCAAGGTTCGTGGGTAGCTGAAGCTTGGCGGCGCGCACCTCAATGGAACGCTCGCGCGCCGTTTCAAGTAGCGCATACACCGGGCGACTATGCGGATCGTCGGCGGCCACGTTGTACACGCCCAGAGAGAGCGTGGCGGTTGCGACCACCGCAACCAATGCCACGCCGGCACCGAGCCATACCCACATCTTTTTGTTGGATTTCATTGTCAGTTCCCCTTAGAACCAGGTACGAAGGCCGATGACCAAGCGCGTGTCTTCAAAGGACTCGCCATGCTCGCGTCGCATGTCTGCGGTATTGCCAAACGCGCGCTCGTACACCACGCCGATGTAGGGAGCGAACTTTCGGGTGAACTCATAGCGAAGTCGTAGCCCCGCCTCAGCGGCACTCAGACCCGAACCTATCCCGCGCAATGGATCGTTCTTGCCATAGGCGGTGACTTCCACCAGCGGCTGCAAGATCAGCCGGTTGGTTAGCAGCAATTCGTACTCGGCCTCGACATTGGCGGCAGTCTGGCCCCCTTCGCCGAGATAGGCTGTGGCGGACACTTCGAACTTCATCGGCGCCAAGCCCTGTACACCGATAGCGGCGAAGTTCTGCGATGCCCCAGGCTTGAAGTCATGACGCACACCGGCCACCACATCCCACCACGTGGAGATACTGCGGCCGTAAAGCACTTCCAGATCAGCCGACTCGGTCTGACCATCCGTGCGTTCGCCTTCACTGCGGAGCCAGACGCGATTGAGGTCCGTACCGATCCAGCCCTGGCCCTCCCAGCCCAGCCCGGTGCCCGGATCGGCATCCCAGGTTTCCAGGCGATTGAGCAGCACGTAGCTCTTGATCGAGTTGTCATGCACCGGATGCGCGTGTTCCGGCGCGATGGCCGCCTTGCGATCCGCGTCCGTCACCGCGGGAATCGGGGTGCGCGGCTGCGTTGGCGCTGCAGGCCCGTGTCCCATCTGACTGTGGTCCATGCCCTCCATCGATTGCATTCCCGCTTCTGGTGTAGCGGGCGCGGGCGAATCATGGCCCATCTGCGAATGGTCCATCCCCTGCATCGCAGGCGTGGCCGTGCCGGAGGTGTCGGCTGCAGCGGGCTGTGCCATCTGACTGTGATCCATGCCCTGCATCGACTGCGCCTGCGCTGTGGGCGCCGCAGGTGTGCTCGCGGGCGAGCCGTGCCCCATCTGCGAATGGTCCATGCCCTGCATGGCAGGCTCGGCTGCGTTAGCCTGCGGCTCGGCGTGGCCCATCGCCGCATGATCGATCGTCGCTTCGCTCGTCTTGGCCGGTGTTGCAGGCTTTTGGGCTGGCGCAGGTTTTGATGTCGGTGCCTGATGTGCAGAGTGATCCTGAGTCTGGGTCTGCGCGCCCTGCTCCATCTGCATGGAGCCGTGCTGCATAGATTGGGCGCTGGCCGCATTGGCCAGGGCCAGCGAGATAGCCGTCAGCGCAGTCAGGGTGGTATCGCGTCTATTGATGTTCATTCGTCGACCCTCACCGTGCGCATCATTCCGGCTTCCATGTGATAAAGCAGGTGGCAATGGAACGCCCAGCTGCCCAACGCATCGGCACGCACGCGATACGTGCGTCGGCTACCTGGCGGCATATCCACCGTGTGCTTGCGCACCATGAAGTTGCCGTTGTCGTCCTCCACGTCACTCCACATGCCGTGCAAATGGATGGGATGGGTCATCATCGTGTCGTTAACCAATACGATGCGCATACGCTCGCCGTAGTTCAGCCGCAGCGGCTCGACATCGGAAAACTTCTGACCGTTGAAGCCCCAGGAGAATTTCTCCATGTGTCCGGTCAGATGCAGCTCGATCTCGCGACCGGGGTCGCGTCCGTCAGGGTCTTCAAAGGTGCTCTTGAGCATGGAATACGTCAGCACATGACGGCCGTTATCGCGCAGGCCATTGCCCGGATCATCCAAGCGCGAACTCACACTCATGGCTTGGTTGTCCAACAGGGGATTGTTGGTCTCGCTAGCAGGGTGTGATTGCATGCCCCCGTGCTGCATGCCTGCCATGGCACCATCGCCGGCGGCGGGCATCGCATGGCCTGCATGGGCCGAGGTCGCGTTACCGCTGACAGGTGGGGTCATGCCAGGCATGCCCATGGCCGCACCACAGCCGCCTTCCATGCCCTTGCTGCCGCCAGACATATCCATCGACCCATGATCCATGCCCATGTCTGCCATCGTCAGCAGCGGCCGGGGATCCACAGACGGAACGGGCGCGCGTAATCCTTCGCGCACAGCGAGCGTGCCGCTGATGTAGCCGGTGCGACCGGAGTCTTGGGCAAAGATGGTGAATGCGTCCTGCCCGGAGGGCTCCACGATCACATCGAAGGTTTCTGCTACCGCGATGCGGAACTCGTCGACGGAAACCGGATGGACATACAAGCCATCTGCCGCCACCACGGTCATCTTCAGCCCCGGAATACGCACATCGAAGTACGTCATGGCAGAGCCATTGATGAAACGCAGGCGCACCTTCTCGCCACTGCGGAACAAACCGGTCCAGTTGCCCAGTGAGGTCGTGCCGTTCATCAGGTAGGTGTAGGTGTTGGCGTTGACGTCGGACAGGTCCGTGGGCGTCATCCGCATCACGCCCCACATCTTGCGATCTTCCAACGTGGCCGACAGGCCGTTGCGCTTCACATCGCGCGCAAAATCGCCGACCGTGCGCTTGTAGTAATTGTCATGGCCCGGCATCTTCTTCAAACGATCGAACAGGGCCGTCGGGTCCAGGTCTGTCCAATCGCTCAGCATCACGACGTAGTCGCGATCGAAACTGAAGGGCTCCGGCTCCAATGGGTCGATGACGATCGGGCCATAGAGCCCGGCTTGTTCCTGGAACCCTGAGTGGCTGTGGTACCAGTAGGTTCCGCCCTGATGCAGGGTGAACCGGTAGTGGTAGGTCTCACCACGTCCGATACCGTCAAAGCTCAGACCCGGCACGCCGTCCATGTTGGCCGGCAAAATGATGCCGTGCCAATGGATGGAGGTGTCCGCGCCATGGATGGAGTTAGCGGGCAATGCATTAGAGACGCGCAAGTTGACCGTGGTGCCTTCCCGCCACCGCAGCAACGGCGCCGGAACGGACCCGTTGACCGTGATCGCGGTGCGGGTCTTGCCGGTGAAGTTCATCGGCGTCTCGCCAATGGTCAGGTCAAACTCAGTGCCCGATAGTACGTTGGGTTGTCCCGGCCCCTTGAGCGCCCAACTGGCTTTGGGCCAGAAACCTAATCCTGCGACTGCGCCTCCCAAGGCCAAGCCTTGGACAAATCGCCGCCGCGAAGGCAGCAGCGGTCCACCGCGTGGACCACGAAAATCATCATGCGACATGAAAATGCTCCAAGCGTCGTGTTGCCACCGGCGGGCGGTGGTACAGAGCGGGCGGCTGGCCTAAACAGGCATGCAAGCCACACCAACGGCGCCATTGCGGCGCCTAGGGACGCTTAGCCGATCGGTGGTCGGATCAGATGAGGCAAGGCAGGTGCCGCATGCCCTAGGGGCAGCGGCATGACATCCAGGCCCAAGGCCAGTTGCACCGAAACATGCAGGCGCGCAGGAAGTGCGCTCGCGCAAGCGTGTACGCAGGCGCACCGGCACGCAGAAGACTTGCAACAGTCGGGACCGGCATGGTCGCCATGCCCAGTGCCAGCCTTTTCAATCGATGTGGCATCGGGATGATGCTCAGCACTGTGATGGGCGAAGCAGTCTTCGTCGACTTGCACCGCGGCAGCCACTTCGCTGGCCTGCTCTTCCATGACCGGGTTCATACTGACGGACGCAAACGCCGACCACGCGCCGTTAAGCACGAGCATGGCGATCAGGAACAGTCGCAGTAGAAGTGAGGAGGCTGACACGGGCGACATGGTATATCACTTTAGACAAGGCGCGTGTGTATCGGTCGTGAACAAAATCTCAAGTAAGCCTGAGATGTCGCGACTTGTCAGTCGCACTAGCCGCGGACACTGCAGCTCCCTCCAGAAGCGCCCAAAGGGCGGGTTGAGGCGAAGAGTTGCCCATAGGGCGAGCGCTTGTTCGGTTTACTTCTCGGGCGTGGCCTCGATCAGCTTCACCAACTCGCGCTTCTGCTGCTTGCTTAGCGAGCCCCAGCGCAGGAGCAACTTGGCCAGCAGATCATCGTCGGTGTAAAGGAAGGCGGCGGGGATCCCCAACGCTTGGGCCAACCACTCAGCAATCTCCAGCATGGGCTCGTGCTTGCCACGCTCGTACTGGTTGATTCGGGGGCTGGCCACGTGAGGATCCAGACCGGCCCGGATGCCCAACTCCTTCTGCGACAAACCCGTGTGCAGGCGGGCTTGTTTGAGGCGTCGAGCGAAGGTCGGTGTTGAGTCGACGGACAAAGTCACGCGCGCACCCCATGGAGACCCCATAAGGATGGCGGATGTACCCAGCCTTGCATACTAAGATATTCTTAGCTTTGAGGCAACCGGCGACACCGGTAGCGCCGCCCCCCCCCCCCGGGGGCCGGGGGGCCGCGGGGGCCCGGGCTCCGCGGGGGCGCG
>NZ_JASCOZ010000049.1 GCF_029960115.1 Stenotrophomonas sp. PS02289 | reverse complement strand
CGCCCTGCGTGGCTTCGCGGTGTCCAGGGGAATCGCAGCCACGCAGGGCGTGGCTCTACGGGATATCCGGCCGCCCCATTCGGCTCTATCCTCCCGCGATGTCGACGTCGCGCCACGCCTCCCTGCTTCCCGTTCTGGCCGTATTGGGCTCCGTTACCGCACTTGCGGTCGGGACCTCGTTTGCCAAACAACTGTTCCCGCTGATTGGTGCGCAAGGCACCAGTGCGTTGCGCGTGGGCTTCTCCGCGCTGGTGCTGCTGGCGGTGTTCCGACCGTGGCGCTGGAACACCAGCCGGACCGATGCCGGCGCGATCCTGCGCTACGGCATCACCCTGGGGGCGATGAACCTGCTGTTCTACATGGCCCTGCGCACGATTCCGTTCGGCATTGCCGTGGCCATCGAGTTCTGTGGCCCGTTGGCGGTGGCGATGTGGTCGTCGCGCCGGCCGGTCGATTTCCTCTGGGTGGGATGCGCGGTGGCCGGGCTGCTGTTGCTGCTGCCGCTGGGTCATGGCGAACCGCTGGACCCGACCGGGGTGATGTTCGCCCTGGGTGCGGCGGCATGCTGGGCGATGTACATCATTTTCGGCAAGCGCGCCGGGCATCTGCCGGCCGGTCACACCGTGTCGCTGGGCATGTGCGCGGCGGCGCTGGTGGTGGTGCCGGTGGGCGTGGCGCATGCCGGCGCGGCGTTGCTGGACCCGAAGATCCTGCTGTTCGGGCTGGGCGTGGCGATTGTGTCCAGCGCGATTCCGATGTGGCTGGAGATGATGGCGCTCAAGCGTCTGCCGAAGGAGACCTTCGGCATTCTGATCAGCATGGAACCGGCGGTGGCCGCCGTGCTGGCAATGGGCCTGCTGGCCGAGCATCTCACCGCGTTGCAGTGGGCGGCGATCGGTTGCACGGTGGTGGCGTCGGTGGGAAGTACGTTGACCGCAAAACCCACCCAGATGCCGATCAATACGTAGAGCCACGCCCTGCGTGGCTACGGAGAACTACCGCACCGCGTGTGCTGGAACATCAATCTCCATCGCCAGCGCCAGATGATCCGAATACGCGGCCGGCACCGCTTCGGCGCTGCGCTGCTGCAGGTTGCTGCTGAGCAGGATGTGGTCGATGGCGCGGTCGGGTCGCCAGCTGGGGAAGGTCGGCACCGCGCAGCCGGGCGGCTGCAGGGTGGTCTTCTGATACAACGCCTGCATTTCCGGCCGGTCGGCCAGGCAGTTGAAGTCGCCCATCAGCACCGCGTTGGGATGGTCACTGAGCAGTTCGGCAATGAACGCCAACTGCGACATGCGCGAATTGGTGCCCAGTGACAGGTGGGCGACGGCCACCAGCAGGCCCTCGCTGCCCTCGCCGAACTTCGCCAGCAGCACGCCGCGCCCGCCAATACGGCCGGGCAGGGCGTGGTCCTGGACTTCCACCGGCTCCAGTCGGCTCAACAGCCCGTTGGCGCTCGAGGCCACACCGCCCATGCGGCGGTTCGGCTGGTGGCTCCAGTAGTTGAAGCCGGCGCGCTCGGCCAGATAGTGGGTCTGGTTGGTGAAGCCCGAGCGCAGGCTGCCGGGGTCGGCCTCCTGCAGGCCGACGATGTCATGACCACGGGCCAGCTGGGCGATGGCGTCCAGGCTGGACCGTTTGCGTCCCGCCGGCAGCGCATGTGACCAGCTGCGGGTCACATAGTCGCTGTACCGGCGGGTGCTCGAGCCGGCCTGGATATTGGCCGTCAGCAGACGCAGGGTCCGGGTGTTGGGGGTTGTCACCACGGTCTCTCTTGATGCTTCGAAAACTCAGTTGGCCTTGGCGGCACGCTCGCGGGCGATCAGGTGATCGGCGACGCGCAGGGTGTCTGCAAAGCCCTTGCCCTTGACCAGGTACTTGCCGTTGACCACGATCGACGGGGTGCCGGTGATCTCGCTGCGCTGGGCGAACTGCTTGGCCTTGTTGGTCTGGCCGTTGACCGAGAAGCCATTCATTTCGCTCAGGAACTTCTTCGCGTCCACGCCGTGCTTGGCGTAGAAGTTGGCGATGTCTTCCGGGGTGTCGCGACCGCGCTCGCCCTTCAGTTCGTTGTTGGTATGGATGGCAGCGTAGAGCGCTTCGTGGGTCTTCTCTTCAACGCCCAGGTTCTGCGCGGCGTAGAACGCCTTGCCGTAGGTGTCCCAGGTGCCGCCGAACATGGCCGGCACGTACACGAAGTTGACGTCACTGGGCAGGCCTGCCTTCCAGGGGCCGACCAGCGGCTGGAAGGCATTACAGGCGGGGCAGACGAAACCGAAGATCTCGGCGACTTCGATCTTGCCGGTTGCCGGGGCGAACGGAGCGCCGGCCTTCAGCACGATGTAGTCGGTGCCTTCGACCGGTTCCGGGCCGACCGGAGCGGTGGCAGCCGGGGCAGCGCCGGTCTCGGCCGGAGTCTGCGCACCTGCTTCGGCAGCGGCCTGCTCGGCGGCCGCCGTCTCGCCGCTGGCGGCGCTGGTTTCCGGCGTGGTGGTCGCCGGTGCTTCGGTGGTGGTCGGAGCGGCCGGGGCGGTGGTGTTTTCACTGCCGTCCTTGGCCTGGCAGGCAGCCAGGATGGGCAACAGGGCCACAAGCGCGAGGGCGAAACGGTTTTTCATGGAAGCGTCTCCAGCGATAGAGCAGGGGAAAGCCGACGCGTCATGCGCCGGCCAGGGAGGCATGATGACACGCGGTCAGCGCACCGCCGCGTGCAGGACGTGTGAGGGTTCAGCGAGCCTTGGCACCGCGTTCGCGGGCGATCAGGGCGCTGGCAATGCGCAACTGCTCATCGAAGCCGTTGCCGGTCACCAGATACTTGCCATTGACGATCATCGAGGGCGTACCGGGAATCCGGGTGCGCTTGGCAAAGGCCCGCGCGGCCGCCACCTTCTGCTCGACGGCGTCGCTCTTCAGCGCCGCGATGTAGCGTTCGGGCTCCACGCCGTACTGCTTGTAGAAGGTGGCCAGTTCATCCGGCGAAATGTTCTGCATCGGCAGCGAGCCGTCCACGTGCAGGGCCTTGAACATGGCCGCATGGCTGCGCTTGGCCACGCCCACCTGCTCGGCGGCGTAATAGGCGCGTGCAAAGGAATCCCATGGCCCGCCGAACGCGGCCGGCACCGGAATGAAATTGACGTCCTTGGGCAGCTTCTTCGCCCAAGCTTCCAGCGACGGCTCGAAGTGTGCGCAGTGCGGGCAGGTGTAGCCGAACACTTCCACCACTTCGATCCGGCCACCGGCCGGGGCAAACGTGCCCGGGTTTGCCAGCACCTCGTAGTCGGTGCCTTCCACCGGCGGCGCGGCAGACGGAGCGGCCACGGCGGCCAAGGGGGAAAGGGCCAGCAGCACCAGCATCAGGCGGGGGATCAACGTCTTCAACATCCATCTCCATCGGAAAAAAACAACGCCGGCCTGATGCCGGCGTGAAGGGGACCATACCTTGCCTGCGCGGCAGGCGCACCTGCCGCTGGTCGCGGGCGAACGGTTCAGGGCGCGCGGGCGGGGGCGGCCACCACGTCGTCGGCGCGGTTGTGCAATCCCTGCAGATAGCTGCCCAGCGCCTGGATTTCCTGTTCGGTCAACGACTTGGCAATGCTGGCCATGATCTGGAAGTGTGCCTTGTCGGTTTCCTGGGTGACCCCGGCCTGGTACTCCTGCAGGCGGCGCGCCACATAGCTGGCGTGCTGGCCGCCAATGTGCGGGTATGCCGGGCCGGGATTGCCCGCTCCGGTGGGGCCATGGCAGGCCATGCAGGCGGGAATGCCGCGCTGTGCATCGCCGCCGCGATAGAGCTGCTGGCCGACCTCGTAGAACTTCAGGCCCTTGTACGGGCCTTCGGCGACCACGCCGTCATCGGCCAGGCCGGCGCTGGCCTTCTGGGTGGCGAAGTAGGCACCGATGTCGCGCATGTCCTGCGGGGTCAGGTCCTGTACGAAGGGCACCATCGCCGCCGCCGCCCCGGAGTTGCGCTGGCCGTTGGCGATCAGGGCCATCTGCTGGGCCACGTAGCGTTCGCTCTGGCCGGCAATGCTGGGGTACATCTCCACCGTGGAGTTGCCGTCGGCCGAGTGGCAGGCCGCGCAGGCGGCGGCCTTGGTCTGCCCGGCCTTGGGGTCGCCCCAGGTGGTTTTGCTGAAATCCACCTCCAGCGAGGCGGTCTTCACCGGTGCGTTGTCGGGCAACGGGGTGATCGAAGTCTGGGCGACCGCAACAGCGGCCAGCAGCGATACAGCAACAGCGGAAACGGCAAGAACGCGAGCATGGCGCATGCGGAAGCTCCGTGTGGACCGGCCTGGCAGGTACAGGGTGCACCCGCGGGGATCGGCCGATTATCCATGCCGGTTTGCGCCGGGGTCAACGCGGCAGTGCGGCAAAAACCGGCCGGCAGCGGCGCTTCCGGCCCGGACATGCGATCCTATGCATATGTCACTGCTCCTAGAACGCGCCCATTACCTGCTTTCGGCCCACAACATCCGGCAACTGCCGGACGACGTCGGGGCCGAAGTGGCTTTTGCCGGTCGCTCCAATGCTGGCAAGTCCAGCGCCCTCAATGCCCTGACCCGCCAGAACAGCCTGGCCCGGGTTTCCAAGACCCCCGGCCGCACCCAGCAGCTGGTGTTCTTCGAGGTCACCCCGGAGGCCAAGCTGGTCGATCTGCCCGGTTACGGCTACGCCAAGGTGCCGCTGGACCTGCAGGCACACTGGCAGGCCTTCATTGACCAATACTTCCGCACCCGCGAGGCCCTGCGCGGCCTGGTGGTGGTGATGGACATCCGTCACCCGCTGAAGGACTACGACCGGCAGATGCTGGGCTATGCCGTGCAGCGCGGCCTGCCGGCGCACGCGCTGCTGACCAAGGCCGACAAGCTCGGCCGTGGCCAGCAGGGCATCGCCCTGCAGAAGGTCCGCAAGGACCTGCAGTCCTCGTTCGGCGACACCGTGAGCGTGCAGACCTTCTCCGGTCCGGCCCGTCAGGGCGTGGACGAAGCGCGCGGCATCATTGGTGGCTGGCTGGGCTTGAACAAACCGGCCCCGGAAGCCGTCTGACCGAGGCCACCCGCGCAATCACCGCGCCGGCAACGGCGCAAATTCGCCCGGCACCCACGCGAAGGCCTCGCCTTCGTGTCGCACATGGCCTAAACCCGGGAATGGCAGGTGGGCACCCGCCACCCACCAGCCGTGGTCGGCCGCCTGCGCCATCATCGCGCGGCGGCTGGCGATTGCCGCCACCTTGTCGCTATCAGCCTCGAAGCTGGCGGTCGGCTGCGCGAACTGCACGGCATGGAAGTGCACGATGTCGCCCCATACCAGTAGCTGCTGTTTGCCACCGTCGAGCCGCCAGGACACATGGCCGGGGGTGTGGCCGTGGCTGTCCAGGGCGGTCACACCGGTGGGCAGTGCCTGGCCGGGAGCAAAGCGTTTGACCTTGCCGGCGGCGTCATAGGGCGCGACGGCCGTGCGCGCCAAGGCGAACGCGAAACGCACGCCTGCCGGCGCGGCCGCCTCGCTGGCCGGATTCAACCAATAGTCGGCATCGGCCTGCGACAGCCACACCGTGGCATTGGGGTAGGCGGCTTTGCCATTGGCATCGAGCAGACCACACAGGTGGTCCGGATGGGCGTGGGTCAGCAGCACATCGTCGACCTCGGCCGGGTCATAACCGGCGGCGCGCAGGTTGCCCAGGACCTGACCCAGACCGGGACCGAAGCACTGTGCCGTACCGGTATCGACCAGGGTCAGGTGCTGATCGCGTTGCACCAGGTAGGCGTTGACCGCCGTCTGCAGACCCTTGCCGTCTTCGGGCACGTAGCGGTGATCCAGCAGACGGGTCACCGCGCCGGGTTCAATACCGACCAGTTCCTGCCTGCCCAGCGCCACGGTGCCATCGAACAGGGCCGTGACCTGCAACGTGCCGATCTGCTGGTGATACACGCCAGGCACCTGCTGCGACACCACATGGTCGGTGGCGGCCTGCGCCGCGCCGGCCAACAACAACGCCGGGCTCAACCGGACAAGACGACTCAGAAAAAGGGGCATGACAGCCTCCTGGCAATGCGGCAACGCCGCGACCCCGTCATGCTGCCGGCTTCGCCCTGCGCGATGCGCTCACAATGCCGCGCGAAACGCTCGCCGGTTTCAGCTGTTGCCGATGTCGGCCGGTTCCAGCCCGTAGCGCGCCGCGAAGCGCCGGTTGAAACTGCCCAGCGAGCGATAGCCGACGCGCGCGGCCACGGTCTTCAACGGCAGGCGCGTGGTGTAGAGCAGTTGCATGGCATACGCCAGACGCGCCTCGGCGATGAGTTCGCGCACGCTCAGCTGCTCGCTGGCCAGGCGTCGGCGCAATGTCGCCCCACTCATGCCCAGGTAGGTTTCAAAGTCGTGCGACTGCCAGTCACGCTCGGGCTGCGCCGCAATCAGATCGCGCAGGCGCTCGCCCAGGCTCGGCTCGGGAGCGAGCAGCAGGCTGCCATGGCCGCGACGGCAGAACGCCACGACCAATGAGGCCAGCGCCAGCCGCGCTTCGGTGTAGTGGCCGTGCTCCAGCGCCGTGCGCCATTGCCGCAGGGTGTCGGCATGGGCGTCCAGCGCCAGCTGCGCCAGCGCCGGCCCCGCGCTGGGCAGCGGCTCGTTCCACAACGTGCGCGCGGCGCTGAGCGCTTCGCTGCACAGGGGCACGATGGCACTCAGATAGAGGCCGCTGACCGGGTCGGGCGTGTTGATGACATCAATGCGGCAGCGCTGGGTGATCAGGAACAGATCGCCGGGCACGAAGGTCAGCGACTGCTGCGCGGTGCTGACCTGCTTGCGCCCCTGCAGCAGGATGGCGAACTGGGGCTGCGGGATCTCCACCGACGAAGCGCCATGTTCGCGGCGGGCGGTGATGCAGGCATACCCCTCCGCGCGCTGGCAGTCGGCCAGGCTGGCCATCTCGGCCAGCAGTCCGTGGTCGGGCAGGGTGGGGGTGGGTGCCATTGCTACAGTGTAGGCGGGCTGGCGCGGCCGTGGGCAGCGTCAAGGGGCATCCGGTGGAATGCAGCAACCCGCCACGGTGACACGCTGTACGCGGGCACCACGATATAGTGCGCCCTTGCGATGGCGGGCCCCCAGCCCCACATCCCGTTCCCCCGCCCCGAATTCTGCGAGCCACCCCCTTGTCGAGCCCCAGCCACGTCGCCGAGACGCCGATCACCGACCGCAATGAACTGGTCGCCACGTTGGCCTCAGGCGAAAAGCCCAAGGCGCAGTGGCGCATCGGCACCGAGCACGAGAAGTTTGGCTTCCGCCTGGATGACCTGCGCCCGCCGACCTTCGACGGCGAGCGTGGGATCGAGGCGCTGCTGACCGGGCTGACCCGTTTCGGCTGGGAACCGGTGCAGGAAGGCGGGCACACCATTGCGCTGCTGCGTGATGGCGCGTCGGTGACGCTGGAGCCGGCGGGGCAGCTGGAACTGTCGGGCGCGGCGTTGGAGACCATCCACCAGACCTGCGTGGAAACCGGTACGCACCTCAACGAAGTCGCGCAGGTTGCCGCGGAACTGCAGCTGGGTTTCCTCGGCATGGGTTTCCAGCCGAAGTGGTCGCGCGCGGACATGCCGTGGATGCCGAAGGGGCGCTATCGCATCATGCGTGAGTACATGCCGAAGGTCGGGCAGCTGGGCCTGGACATGATGACCCGCACCTGCACGGTGCAGGTCAACCTGGACTACGCCACCGAAGCGGACATGGTGAAGAAGTTCCGGGTGTCGCTGGCGTTGCAGCCGATTGCCACCGCGCTGTTCGCTGATTCGCCGTTCACCGAAGGCAAGCCGAACGGCTACCTGAGCTACCGCTCGCACATCTGGACCGACACCGATGCTGATCGCACCGGCATGCTGGACTTCGTGTTCGAGGACGGCTTCGGCTATGAGCGCTACGTGGATTACCTGCTCGATGTGCCGATGTACTTCTCTTACCGCGACGGCGTGTATCACGACGCGAGCGGGCAGAGCTTCCGCGACTTCATGGTGGGCAAGCTGCCGGTGCTGCCGGGCGCGCTGCCGACGCTGCGCGACTGGTCGGACCACATGACCACGGCGTTCCCGGAAGTGCGTCTGAAAAAGTATCTGGAAATGCGCGGTGCCGATGCCGGCCCGTGGAGCCGCCTGTGCGCCCTGCCGGCGTTCTGGGTCGGTCTGCTGTACGACGATGCGGCGCTGGACGCGGCCTGGGACCTGGTGCGCGACTTCAGCCTGGCCGAGCGCCACGCGCTGCGTGACGGGGTACCGCGTCAGGCGATGAACCTGCCGTTCCGCAATGGCACGGTGCGTGATCTGGCCCGCGAGGCGGTGAAGATCGCCGTGGCCGGCCTGCAGCGTCGCGCCGCACGCAATGCCGATGGCCAGGACGAGAGCCGCTTCCTGGACGTGCTGCAGGAAATCGTCGATTCCGGGCTGACCCCCGCCGAGCGCAAGCTGGCGCTGTACCGCGGCGAGTGGAAGCAGAACGTGGACCCGGTGTTCTCCCAGTTCGCGTATTGAGCTCCAAGAAAAAACCCCGGCGATGCCGGGGTTTTTCATTTACGCCGCCAGGGTCGCCATGTCGATGACGAAGCGGTACCGCACGTCGTTCTTCGCCATGCGTGCCCAGGCTTCGTTGACGGTCTTGATGTCGATCACTTCCACGTCGCTGACGATGTTGTGTTCGGCACAGAAGTCCATCATTTCCTGGGTTTCGGCCATGCCGCCAATGGCCGAGCCGGTCACGTGCTTGCGACCGAAGATCACGCTGGAGCCGTACAGCGGCGGATCCAGTTCGGTGATCACGCCGACCAGGCACATGGTCGCATCACGCTTCAGCAGCGACATGTAAGGGTTGGTGTCGTGGCTGACCGGGATGGTGTTGAGCAGGAAATCGAAGCTGCCGGCATGGGCCTTCATCTGCGCCGGGTCGCGCGACACCAGCACTTCATCCGCACCCAGACGCTTGGCATCGGCACCCTTTTCCGGAGTGGTGGTGATCATCACCACGGTGGCACCCATTGCCTTGGCGAACTTCACGCCCATGTGGCCCAGGCCACCGAGACCGATCACGCCGACCTTCTGGCCGGGACCGACCTTCCAGTGGCGCAGCGGCGAATAGGTGGTGATGCCGGCGCACAGCAGCGGTGCGGCCGCCTTCAGGTCGAGCTTTTCGGAGACCTTCACCACGAAGCGCTGTTCCACCACCACGTGGTCGGAATAGCCACCGTAGGTCAGCTGGTCGCTGCCGCGTTCCTTGCTGTTGTAGGTGTAGGTGGGACCCTTTTCGCAGTACTGCTCCAGATCGTGCTCGCAGGCATCGCAATGGCGGCACGAGTCGACCATGCAGCCCACGCCGGCGAAATCGCCGACCTTGAAGCGGGTGACGTTGGCACCGACCTCGGTGACCCGGCCGATGATCTCGTGGCCTGGCACCATCGGGAACAGCGCGCCGCCCCAGTCGTCGCGGGCCTGGTGCAGGTCGGAGTGGCAGATGCCGCTGTAGAGAATCTGGATGCGCACGTCATCGGCACCGACCGCGCGGCGCTCGAAGGTGAACGGCACCAGCGGGGCCAGGTTGTCATGCACGGCGTAACCACGGGCAAGTGACATGGGGGACTCCTGAGGTTTGTGGAAAGGCGCTTTACAATACCCCCGCGCCCGAGGCACCGGGAGTCCCGATTTCGGCATGTGTCATCAAGGCAGACTGGATAATCATGGCCGCTGACAACCTGACCCACCTGGCCGCCTTTGCCGCCGTGGCCCGCCACCGCAGCTTCCGCAAGGCCGGCGCGGAGCTGACCCTGTCGACCTCGGCGGTGAGCTATGCGATCCGCGCGCTGGAAGAGCGCCTCGGGGTGGGGTTGTTCCACCGGACCACCCGCAGCGTGGCCCTGACCGAGGCCGGCCAGCGCCTGCTCGACCGGCTGCAGCCGGCGTTGCACCAGGTGAGCGACGCGCTCGAGGAAATGAATCACTTCCGTGCCGCGCCGGCCGGCCTGCTGCGGATCAATGCGGCGCGCGCTGCCGTGCCGACCCAGCTCGGCCCGCGCCTGACCCGCTTCCTGCATGCCCACCCCGACGTGCGGCTGGAACTGACCGAGAACGATGGCCTGGTCGACATCGTCAGCGAAGGCTTCGATGCCGGCGTACGCCTGCACGAGTTCGTGCCGGAGGACATGGTGGCCGTACCGCTGGGCCGACCGCTGCGCGGGATGATCGTGGCCTCGCCGGCGTATCTCGCTCGTCATCCGGCTCCCCTGCATCCGCGTGACCTGCTGCAGCACGAATGCATCCGCTTCCGCTTCGCCAGCGGGCATCTGTACAAATGGCAGTTCGACCGTGACGGGCAGTCGCTGGAGCTGGACGTGCAGGGCCGTCTCACGCTCAGTGAGCAGACCACCATCATCCGTGCGGTGCTGGACGGGTTCGGCCTGGCCTACGTACTGGAGGACGCGGCTCGCCCGTATCTCGACGCCGGCCAGATGCAGGCCGTGCTGGAAGACTGGAGCGAGCCGTTCCCGGGCTTCGTGCTGTACTACCCGCGGCAGCGGCAGATGTCCTCGGCATTGCGTGCGTTCGTGGACAGTCTGCATGGCACCGAGCCGTAAGGGCTTAACGTGCCTGAAGCGTTGACGTCCCAAAGATCAGCTGCTGTGCCATCGGCCTGCCGATGAAGCGTTCGGGGAAGATCGGTGTGACCGCACTTGCCACATCAAGACGCTGCAGCTGCTCGGCGCTCAGCGTCACCGTCAGTGCGTCCAGATTGTCCTCGGCCTGCGCCAGCGTGCGTGCCCCGATGATCGGCGACACCACGCCCGGTTGCGCCAGCGTCCACGCCAACGCCACCTGTGCGCGAGAGACACCAAGTTCGTCGGCGACGCTGCCGACGACGTCGGCAATGGCCAGCGAGCGTGCATTGAGGTGGCCGATGGAGGCGATCACGCCTTTGCGGTCGCCCGCCACGTCCGCGCTGTTGGCGTCGGAAAGATCGGCGGCGCTGTATTTGCCGGTGAGGATGCCGCCGCCCAGCGGCGACCACGGCAGTACACCCAGGCCCAGCGCCTGTGCCATCGGCAGCAGCTCATGTTCGACCGTGCGCTCGACCAGGCTGTACTCGATCTGCAGCGCCACCAGGGGCGACCACCCGCGCAGATCCGCCAGGGTCTGCATCTGCGCAATGCGCCACGCCGGGGTGTTGCAGATGCCCAGGTACAGCACTTTGCCGGCACGCACCAGGTCATCCAGGGCACGCATGACTTCCTCGGGGCGGGTGGTGAAGTCCCAGGCGTGCACGTACATCAGGTCGATGCGGTCAGTATCGAGCTGGCGCAGACTGGTCTCCACCGAGCGCACCAGGTTGTAGCGGTGGTTACCGCCGGAATTGATGTTGGCCGGATCGCGGGCCATGGTGTACTTGGTCGCCAGCACCAGCTGGTCGCGCTTTGCCTTGGCGAAGCGGCCCAGGATCTGCTCGGCGGCACCGTTGGTGTAGTTCACCGAGGTGTCGATGAAGTTGCCGCCACGGTCCACGTAGGTGTCGAAGATGCGACGCGCTTCGGTCTCGTCCGCGCCCCAACCCCAGTCGGCCCCGAAGGTCATGGTGCCCAGTGAGAGCGGTGAGACGCGCAGGCCGGAGCGACCCAGCAGGCGGTAATGGTCGAGGGCAGTGGTGGTGTCCATATGGCGGCTCCATCGTCAGGGATGGGGCCATTGTTGGCAGCCGCGTCTTCCCACCGGTAGAACGCCTGACCGGCAGGCTTGCACGATCGTCCAGAGGTCGCCGATGATGCGGCCATGACCGCGCTGCTCACCTTCCGCGATGCCATTGCCCGCCATGCGCCGGGTGACGGCACCTTCGCCACCGGGTTACCGGGCGTCAACCTGATCCGCTGCGCCAGCCCGACGTTGCCGATGCCGGTGATCTACGAGCCCACGGTCTGCTTTGTCGCACAGGGGCGCAAACGCGCGGCGCTGGGCGAGCGGGTGTTCCATTACGACCCGGCCAGCTATCTGCTGGCGACCGTGGGATTGCCGGTGATGGGAGCCGTGGTCGAGGCCAGTGCGTCGGCCCCCTACCTGTGCATGCAGCTGGATCTGGATGCCGCCCTGCTGGGCGAGCTCACGCTGCAGCATCCACGCCCGCTTACCACCGCGATCGACGGTGCCGCAGGACTGTCGTTGGGGACAATGACGCCGACCCTGCTCGAGGCAGCCACTCGATTGTTGACCCTGCTCGACGCCCCGCAGGACATTGCCGCATTGGCTCCACTGGCCCTGCGTGAGCTGCTGTATCGCCTGATCAGTGGCGAGCAGGGCGAGGTGTTCCACCAGATGGCCCGCACCGATACCCGCCAGGCACAGATCGCTCGCGCCATCCTGTGGTTGCGCGCGAACTACCGCGACGCCAGCCGCATCGAGACGCTGGCCGACGTGGCCGGCATGAGCCGATCCGCCTTCCATGCGCACTTCAAAGCGGTGACCGCGATGAGTCCGCTGGATTTCCGCGCGCAGCTGCGCATGCAGGAAGCGCGGCGGCTGATGGTGGGCGAGGGCATGGACGCGGCCAGCGCCGGCCACCGGGTGGGCTACGAAAGCCCGTCGCAGTTCAGCCGCGAGTACGCACGCCTGTTCGGCCTGCCGCCGGCACGCGACGCGCAGCGACTGCGCCAGCCCGATTGAGGCCAGCCCGGTCGGCGTGCTAGCGTGCGCGCGGGCGCACCGCCTACCTGACAGGGATGTCCATGAACCGCGTTTTCGTACTGTTGATGATTCTGGGCCTGGTGGGCGGCCTGTGGCACGCCCAGCGCACCTTCTTCCCGACCCGCGCGCAGCAGGCCGCTGCCCTGGCGGCCAATCCGGTGCCGCTCCAGATCACACCGGCAGCGCAGGTCAGGGGGCCGGCAGTGGACGTATTCGGGCGCACCGGCTGTGGGTTTACCCGGCGCATGCTGACCGACCTGCAGAGCGCGGGTATTCCGGTGCGCTACTACGACATCGACGTGCCCGCGATCGAGGCGCAGTTCGACCAGCGCTTCCGTCACGCCGGCCTGTTGCGCAATGGCATGTACGAGCTGCCCATCGTGGAAGTGGGCGGCCGCTCCTATGCTCGCCCATCGTCGGAATCCGTGGCATACCGGTTCCGTAATCGCTAAGGCAGTCAGGCTTCGTCAGTTCGGCGCACCTGCACCGCCCAGCTCCAGCTGCGTCCCTGCAGTGGCGTGCGAGTTTCCACGCGCCCGGCGTCGATCAGCGCACGCAACCGTGCAGCGAAGAAGGTGTCCCCCATCGCATTGCGGGGCTCGCAGCGTTCCATTGCGTTGCCGATCACCCGGTTGGCCGGCACCCAGTGACGTGGGCAGCAGTCCAGCAGCATCGGGTCATGGCAGTCGATGGCGCGATAGCGCAGGGCACCGTTGGCGTCGCATTGGCGGAGCAGTTCCGGGCGTGCCGCGATCTGCGCGAACTCGTCGGCGAGCGTAGCCACCGTATCGGCTGAAAGTGGTCGTGCGCCGGGTGCGAAGCGCACCAGTGCATCAACAGGATGGGCAGCCACGGCTTCATGGCCGCCTTCAAAGGCAGGAACCGGGACGCGCCATAGCGTGGCGCGCGTTGTCTGCAGTGCGTGGCAGGCCATCCGCAGAAGCACCTGGTCGGACGCACTTCCGCTGATCCACAACATCACCCGCCCGGGTACCTGGCAGCGAATCCTCAACGCCTCCCAGCGGGCGAACACGTCGTCGTCCTCGTCCTCGTCGCTGGAATCCTCTTCGGCATCCACGTGCGGAGGCGGCAGGATCAGCGTACGCAGGAAGGCGATCCGCCCAGCAGCGCTGCTCAATGGGCCGATGGCGAGATCATCGTTGATCGAGAACACCTCGCCCGGCATCCTGCCGGTGGCGATGGCGACCCTGAGCGATCCGGCGGCGCTGTCGCCGGCGGCAATATGAAGGTCCCGCATGTGCCTGCCTCCGCTAGTCGAATGCAGGATGTCTCCCCGTCGCCGATCCTACACCTGTCCCGGCATGCTCGCGATCTCGTCATAGCCGCGGCCCAGGAACTGCAGCAGGCAGAAGCCATGGCCGAGCGGGTCGGCCAGCAGCGCGATCCGGCCCCAGGCATGAGTCGCTGGTGCCTGTTCCACCCGGGCCCCGGCCATCACTGCACGGTCCAGCGCGGCGTCCAGATCGTCGACCACCCAGTCCAGATGCACGGGGGTCCAGTGCCGGCGGTAGTCGCGGCGATTCCGTACCTGCGGGGTGGCGGACGAGCCGGAGGGTTTCACCAACAGATAGATCGGTGCCGGGCCGCCCAGCAGTTCCACCCCGGCGTCGCCGAAACGTCGGCCAGGGGTCAGGCCGAAGGCGCGGGTGTAGAAGGCCTCGGCCGGGGCGAGGTTGTCGACGTCGATATTGACCAGAAAGTCCATGGGCGGGCCGCATCAGGTCGGTTCCCACACTCTAGCGCGGGCAGGCGTGAGGGCCGCTGCAGGTGCTGCCAGGGGGCGTTTGTGGCACAGTGACTGGCATTGACACCCCGACCCATCAAGGAGATGGATGATGAACAGGATAGTGTGGTCGTTGATGCTCTGTCTGGTGGCCAGCACCGCGATGGCCAGCAGCGCCCGCTTCGGTGACCGTCTGATCAACAGTGGCGACACCGCGGGCAAGGTCAGCCAGGTTGCCGGCAAGCCGGACCGCGTGGTGCAGCTGGAAAACCGTTACGGTGCCAACACCGGCGAGCGCTGGGAGTACTACCAGCCGCGCAAGACCATCCATGTGATCTTCGAGGATGGCAAAGTGACCGACATCCGGGAAATGTTCAACTAAGGACGCGTGATGCGCTTCCTGCTCGCCCGGCTCAACTCGCCTGCCGCCAAGCGGTGGGCGGCGTTGATCCTGTTCGGAACGGCGCTGCTGTTCGTGCTGAACCCCGAGCTGTTGTCTGGAATTCTGCTGGTCGACATGATCGGCATCGATGTATTCGTTCTGCTGCTGACGCTCCAGCTGCGTCACCACTGGGCGGCGTTTGATACCTGGGTGCTGCACCCGCTCTGCAGCCGGATCCGGAGCCTGTTTACCGGGCGTTGAGCACGTCTGCCACTAGGGGCGGGGTGGAACCCTGCGGCCCCACGATGCGGCCACCAGTAGCGCGATTCCAATAGCGCAGGTCAGCAGCATGAAGGTGAGCAGGTCCGCCTGGGTGGCACCCAGCTGATCGGCTGGCGTATGGCCGCCGCTGTTCATGATGGCCAACGAGCCGATCAGCCCACGGAAGGCGTAGGACCCGGGAACCAGTGCGACCACTGCCGGAAACGCGAACGCGATCCATGGCGCGTGCATACTCCGGGCGATCCAGATCGCGACCTGTGCGCCCGCCAGCGCCGCGATGAAGGTGCTCATGCCAAGATCCAGTCCGGTGTCCATCAGCATGGAGCGTAGGCCGTGCGCCAGCGCGCCACACAGCACAATGGGTGCGATGGCGCGCAGGGGCGCATTGAACATTGCGGCAAACCCCAATGCGGCCGCCGCCGATAGTGCGATGTCCTCGGCCGGCGGCAGGTGCGCCGGTGGTGCGTAGGGGCCCAGGGTGATGCCTGCCAGCGAGCCGGCGATGGCGAGTCCGGCGGCGATGCCCACCACCACCGTGGCCGCACTGGCCAGCCGCGCGATTGCGAAGGCCGCCGCCCCTTGGACAAGATCCCGGAAGCCGTTGAGCAGCGCGACGCCGGGCACCAGCACCATGCCCATTGCCACTAGGGCCAACGCGGGGTCTGCACCGGCACCGCGCAACAGGAGCACCGCGAACAGACTGCTGACCGAGGCGGCCGCCCCGGCCGCCAGCACCGGCGCAAACCGGGCGGACAGCAACCGGCGCAGGACCATTCGGTTGAGGACACCGGCAGCGAGAGTGGCCGCGGCAACGCACCATTCCGCGCCGAACAGGCGTGCAAGTGCGGCGGCGGTGATGCCCACGCAGAGCGTGACCCAGGTCGTGCTGTAACGACGTTTCCGCAACTCGATGGCGTCAAGTGCCGCGGCGACGTCGTCCGGTCCGCGCCGCAGTGCTTCCACTTCGCGGCACAGTGCATCCAGCGCGAACAGACGGTCGGCGTCCATCCCGCGATCGCCGATGTGGTGGCCGATCCGCGTGCGATAGCGGCCGCCGTCGTCGAGCATCAGCAGCAGCCGCTCCGCGCTGACGAACAAGGTGGCGGACATTCCCCACGTGGCGGCCAGTGAACCCACGCGGTCCTGCACGTGGCAGCTGCCTGCCCCGGCGGCCAACAGCAGCCGGGACAGACGCAGCAGCACGCGCGCGGCGTCGTCTATCGGACGGGTGCACGGATCAGTCATGGGGTTCCTGGATGCCGAGTACGGCCGCCGTACGGGCACGGCTGGCGCGGCAGGCCTGCGCATCCTCGCGCAGGTCAATGCCATGGCTGGGCAGGATCGCGCGCAGCTGCGGAAGCCAGGCCTGCTCGGTCAGCTGTTCGGTGAAACAGGTCTGCAGCACCTCCACGGCAATGGCCGCAGCCGTTGACGCACCGGGCGAAGCGCCCAGCAGCGCCACCACGCTCCGGTCTTCAGCCGCCACCAGTTCGGTGCCAAACCTCAGTGCGCCGCCGTACCCGGTGGGATTCGGCTTGATGATCTGCACACGTTGCCCCGCCACTTCCAGTCGCCAGTCCTCTGGACGCGCCTGGGGAAACAGCTGCTGCAGTACTTTGAACTGCGCATGATGGGACTGAAGTACCTGACCGAGCAGATACTCCTCCAGCCTCAGGTTGTGCCCGGCGACGTCCAGCATCGGCAAGAGATTGTCGGCCGACAGAGTGTCGAACAGGTCCAGCGCCGAGCCGTGTTTGAGCAGCCGGGTGGAAACGCCCGCGTAGGGTCCGAACAGCAGCGAGGCCTTGCCGTCCACCACGCGCAGATCCAGGTGCGGTACCGACATCGGTGGCGAACCTGATGCGGCCTTGCTGTAGACCTTGGCGGCGTGGCGTGCGGCAAGCTCCGGCAGATCACAGCGCAGCCAGACGCCGCTGACCGGGAACCCCGCATAGCCACGGCCCTCGGGGATGTTGGATTTCTGCAGCAGCTTCAGCGAAGCGCCACCTGCGCCAAGAAACACGAACCGGGCGCGAATCGCATCGTCGTGGCCGGTGACATCGCGCGTTGTCAGATGCCAGCCATCGTCCGTCCGGGTGAGGTCAATCACTTCGGTGTCATAACGCACTTCTGCGCCACGCTGCTGCAGCCCTGCCATCAACTGTTGGGTCAGCGCGCCATAATCGACGTCGGTTCCGCTGATCATGCGCGTGGCGGCGACCGCCTGGGCAGGGTCGCGTCCTTCCATCACCAGTGGTGCCCACTGTGCGATCACTGCAGGGTCCTCGCTGTACTCCATGCCGCGATAGCAGTGATGCCGCTGCATGGCCTCGAAACGTGCGCGCAGGAAAGCGACATTCTCCGGTTCGGTGACGAAGCTGATGTGCGGGCACGGATGCAGGAAGGAGCGTGGGTCGGTGATGGTGCCGATCCGTACCAGATGCGTCCAGAGTTCACGCGACACGTCGAACTCGGTATTCACCTTCAATGCTTCGTCGATATCCACCGAGCCATCGTCGCGCTGTGGCGTGTAATTGAGTTCGCAATTGGCGGCATGACCGGTGCCCGCATTGTTCCAGGCCATGGAGCTTTCCTGTGCGCAGTCCTGCAGACGCTCGACCACGGCGATGCGCAGCTGGGGAGCCAGCAGCTGCAGCAGCGTGGCGGTGGTCGCGCTCATGATGCCGGCACCGACCAGCACAACATCGAAGGACGCATCGTCGGCGCGCTTCATGGCTGTTCTCCCGCGCCGATGAAGTGCAGCGTCGCGGCGGAGCTGTAGATGACATAGGCGCGCCGCCACGGGGCGTCGTCCAGCAGCCGCCAACGGTGTCCGCTGCCGCTGTGGTCCTGTGCGATCAGCACATCACCGGGGTGGATGATGAAGGTTGCGCCAGAGTGCACTTCGAACTCGACCGTACCGGAAAGGGTCAGCACAAACTGCGGAACCGGGTCCTGGTGCCAGTCGCCCGATGCCGGGGCCGGCGTTTCCTGGAATGAGAGTTCCTGCGCGGCGATCGGCAGACCAGAGGCCTTGCCGTGTTGGCCCGCGCCAAGCTGTAGTTGACCCTCTTCAAAGTGGGAGTGGCCGTCGGCACCGGTCCACAGTCGAATGCATCGAATCATGGGGAAGTCTCCTTCAGGCACCGGCCAGCCCGTGGCCGACCATCGCTGCCGGGTTCACCACGGCATCGAACTGGGCGGCACTGATCTGTCCGGAGGCAAGCGCGGCATCGCGCAGGGTGAGGTTGGCCGCCGCCGCGTGTTCGGCGATGTGGGCCGCGGATTGATAGCCCAGTGTCGGGGCGAGTGCCGTGACCAGCATCAGGCTCTGTTGGACGTGGCGATCAATGCTCTCCATGACCAGCTGGGTGCCCTCCACGGAGAACTCGCGGAAGCGCTCGCAGCCATCGGCCAGCAGGCGGATTGAATGCAGCACGTTGTTGATGATGACTGGACGCATCGCATTGAGCTGGAAATTGCCCTGGCTGGCCGCAAAAGCGACCGCCGTGTCATTGCCCAATACCTGGATGGCGATCATGACGATGGCCTCACACTGGGTCGGATTGACCTTGCCGGGCATGATCGAGGAGCCCGGCTCGTTGTCGGGCAGCTTCAGTTCGCCCAGTCCGCAGCGCGGTCCTGATGCCAGCCAGCGCATGTCGTTGGCGATCTTCATCAAGGCCACGGCGGTGGCGCGCAACGCGGCCGATGCCCTTGCCATCGCGTCGAGCGAACCCAGCGCGGTGAACTTGTTGGGTGCGGTCACGAACGGCTTGTTGGCGAGCTCGGCAATGCGGGCCGCCACCGCCTGCGAGAAACCGGCCGGCGCATTGAGCCCCGTGCCCACGGCGGTACCGCCCAGCGCAAGCGCGTACAGGCCCGTGCGTGCGTCTGCGACGGCCTCGATGCAGGCGCGCAGTTGTCCGGCCCAACCGTGCCACTCCTGGCCCACGGTCAGCGGTACCGCATCTTCCAGGTGGGTGCGGCCGATCTTGACCACGTGTCGCCAGTCCTCGGCCTTGGCCTCGATCACCGCCAGCAGTCGCAACAGGGCGGGCAGCAATGCGTCATCAATGGCGGTGACCGTGGCGATATGCATCGCGGTGGGAAAGGTGTCGTTGGACGACTGCCCCATGTTGACGTCGTCATTGGGGGCTACCGGGGCTTGCGAGCCCAGCACGCCGCCGAGTAGCTGGATGGCACGGTTGGCCAGCATCTCATTCACGTTCATGTTCGACTGCGTGCCCGAACCGGTCTGCCAGACGAACAGTGGGAAGTGGGCATCAAGTTGTCCACGGGTGGCTTCTTCGGCCGCCTGGATGATCGCGTCTGCCTTCCAACGCGGCAGTCGCCCGGCTGCCGCGTTGACCTGGGCGCAGGCCTTCTTGATGTAGCCGTAGGCGTGGTACACCGCCTTGGGCATGTGGTCGCCACCGATGTTGAAGTGCACCAGCGAGCGCGCTGTCTGCGCGCCCCAGTAGCGATCAGCCGGGACGTCAACCGTCCCCATGCTGTCAAACTCCTTGCGCAGACCATGTGCCTGCAGGCCAACGGGAAGGGATCGAGCTCTGGTGGTAATCGTCATGGGGGAATACCTCGCGCGAAACGATGGGGGAGGGGCGCAGGTGGTCAGGACCCGTGCAGGATGCGCAGGACGTCTGCCACGCTGCCGGGAAGGCCGACCAGGTCGAAGGCGGTGATCGCGACGGCACTGAGCCAGCCCAGTGCCAGCAGCAGGCGCGGCGTCGGCCATGCCCCCATGTGGCGACGGGTGCTGACGAAGTGCAGCAGCGGAAACATGGCGAACGGCAACTGCAGGGCCAGGACCACCTGGCTCAGGATCAGCAGGTCATTGACGCTGCTGTCGCCGCGCAGGCCGATGATCACCACCGCCGGTGCGATGGCCAGCGCACGTGTGAGCATGCGGCGCTTCCAGGGATCCAGGTGCCAACGGGTGAACCCTTCCATCACCACTTGGCCGGCCAGGGTTCCGGTCAGCGTGCTGGATTGGCCGGATGCCAGCAGGGCAACGGCAAACAGCGCGCTGGCCAGTGCAGAGCCCACCACGGGGGTGAAGGTGAGATAAGCCAGTTGGATCCAGTCCGTCTGGTCGCCCAGCGCGTAGTGCTGGCCATTGATGCTGATCTGCTGCTGCCCGTGGAACACCTGTGCGGCCAGTACCAGGATGGCCGCGTTGACCAGGCAGGCCAGACTCAGTGACACGACGGTCGCCCACGTGCTCATTCGCAGTGCCTGCTTCAGGGCGGCCGGACGCGGTGCGGCGGACGCGGGATCTCCGCTGACCAGGGCCGAATGCAGGTACAGGTTGTGCGGCATCACCGTGGCCCCGATGATGGCCACCGCAATGCTGGCCATGCCAGCGCTGGACAGGGTGGGGTGCACCACGGCCCTGCCCAGCTCCAGCAGGTCTGGCCGTGTGGCCGGGAGCACGAACAGTTCCATGAAGAACGCGCCGGCGATGGTGGCCACCAGCACCAGCACGACCGCTTCGATCGCGCGCATGCCGTGGCGCTGCAGCAGGAGCAGCAGGAACACGTCGCCAGCGGTCATCAGCACCGCCAGCATCAGCGGTGTGCCGAACAGCAGGTTGATCGCTACCGCCGAACCCAGTACTTCGGCCAGATCGCAGGCTCCAATGGCGATCTCGCACAGGATCCACAACGGAATGGCACAGCTTGCCGGGTAGTGGTCGCGACAGGCCTGGGCCAGGTTGCGACCTGACACCATGCCCAACCGCGCCGCCAGCAACTGCAGCACCATCGCCATCGCGCTGGCCAGCACCACCACCCACAGCAGGTCGTAGTGATACAGCGCGCCGGCCTGCAGGTCGGTGGCCCAGTTGCCCGGGTCCATGTAGCCGACGCTGACCAGCAGTGCCGGCCCGGCGAAGGGCCGGCAGCGCCGGAGCAGTTCGACGATGCCCGACGGACGGAACGTGGCGAGCGGCCGTTGTGGCAGTGTGAGCGGTTGTGACATGACCGTGGATCAGGCGGCCCCGGCCACCCGGCGGGCCAGCGCACGACGCTCGATGCTGGCTGCGAACAACGGGGTTTCGCGGCTGTTGTGGTCGCCGCCATCACGCTGGCGGGCCGCCGCCGCGTCTTCAAACGGCGTGCCGTGCACGGCGATGAAGTCCAGGAATTCCTGCGTCGGGTGGGCCACCACGCTGTTGGTGTATTCGCAGGTATTCGCGTCGATCTTCTTGACGCTCAGGGTCCAGATCACCTGGACGCGGGTGCGGCCATTGGGGGTGAACGCATCGGACGTGGACACCATGCGGCACAAGCTCGGCGTTGCGATCTCCGCCACGTAGTGCTGCACCATCAACGTCTTGCCGATCATTTCGACGTTGATTGACATGCGCTTGCCGTCGTCGGTGCTGGTGGTACCGGCCGAGATGTGGTCCGGCGGGCAGCAGCGCTGGTACTCGGCTTCAGGCAGGTTGAACAGCCACTCGGCAATGTCCACTTGTTCGATCGGGGCGTTGATGACGGCGCTGAAGGCGGACGAGGACAGCTGCTTGTCGGTGATGATGACGTCGGACATCGGGTGTCTCCTGTGGGGTGGGTGTGGCTTCACTATCGCGCTGCCCCCCGGCCCACCGGAGCTATCTCTTGGTATGCGTGAACGGGGTGGTTTGCATACCAAGGTTTACCCAAGTGTATACTGTCCCCCAGTATAGTTCCGGTCCGATCTGCCCATGCCGCATTCCCCCGAAGAAAAGAAGAAGGTGCTCGCCCGCGTGCGCCGCATCCGGGGCCAGTGCGATGCGCTGGACCGGGCGCTGGAAGCCGGTGCCGACTGCGGCCCGGTGCTGCAGCAGATCGCCGCCATCCGTGGTGCGGTCAACGGGCTGATGTCTGAAGTGATGGAAGCGCACCTGCGCGAGGAGTTCGGCCAGCCGGCGCAGTCCGATGCGCAGCGTGCCGAACGCGTGCGCGACATGAGTGCGCTCATTCGTTCCTATTTGAAGTAAGCGCGGCTCCGCCGCGCCGCTGTGTCCTCTTTTCCTGTTCTGGAGTGCTAGTGATGAAATCCCGTGCCGCTGTAGCGTTTGGCCCCGGTCAGCCGTTGAAGATCGTCGAGATCGATGTTGCCCCGCCGAAGAAGGGCGAAGTGCTGGTCAAGATCACGCACACCGGTGTCTGCCACACCGATGCCTTCACCCTGAGCGGCGATGACCCGGAAGGTCTGTTCCCGGCGGTGCTCGGCCATGAAGGTGCCGGCATCGTGGTGGAAGTGGGCGAGGGCGTCACCAGCGTGAAGCCGGGCGACCACGTCATTCCGCTGTACACCGCCGAGTGTGGCGAATGTCTGTTCTGTACCTCTGGCAAGACCAACCTGTGCGTGTCGGTGCGTGCCACCCAGGGCAAGGGCGTGATGCCCGACGGCACCACCCGCTTCAGCTACAACGGCGAGCCGATCTACCACTACATGGGCTGCTCCACCTTCAGCGAGTACACCGTGGTGGCCGAAGTGTCGCTGGCCAAGATCAACCCGGAAGCCAACCCGGAACACGTGTGCCTGCTGGGCTGCGGCGTCACCACCGGCATCGGCGCGGTGCACAACACCGCCAAGGTGCAGGAAGGCGACACCGTGGCGGTGTTTGGCCTGGGTGGCATCGGCCTTGCGGTGATCCAGGGCGCACGTCAGGCCAAGGCCGGTCGCATCATCGCCGTGGATACCAACCCGACCAAGTTCGACCTGGCCCAGCAGTTCGGTGCCACCGACTGCGTCAATCCGAAGGACCACGACAAGCCGATCCAGCAGGTCATCGTGGAAATGACCGGTTGGGGCGTGGACCACAGCTTTGAATGCATCGGTAACACCCAGGTGATGCGTGCCGCGCTGGAATGCGCGCACCGCGGCTGGGGCCAGTCGGTGATCATCGGCGTGGCCGGTGCCGGCCAGGAGATCTCCACCCGTCCGTTCCAGCTGGTGACCGGCCGCAAGTGGATGGGCACCGCGTTCGGCGGGGTCAAGGGTCGCAGCCAGCTGCCGGGCATGGTCGAAGACGCGATGAAGGGCACCATCGAGCTGGCCCCCTTCGTCACCCACACCATGGACCTGGAGCAGATCAACGACGCCTTCGACCTGATGCATGAAGGCAAGTCGATCCGTTCGGTGGTGCATTACTGACATGGAACGCATCGAACATCGCGCCGCCTTCGGTGGCTGGCAGGACGTGTACCGGCACCGTTCGCAGGTGCTGGGCTGTGACATGAATGTGGCGGTGTACCTGCCGCCGCAGGCCGCCTCGCAGAAGCTGCCCGTGTTGTACTGGCTGAGCGGGCTGACCTGCACCGAGCAGAACTTCATCACCAAAGCTGGCGCGCAGCGCTACGCCGCCGAGCACGGTGTGATCATCGTGGCTCCGGACACCAGTCCGCGTGGCGACGACGTGGCCGACGCCGAAGGCTACGACCTGGGCAAGGGCGCGGGGTTCTACCTCAATGCCACGCAGCAGCCGTGGGCCGCGCATTACCGCATGTACGACTACCTCGTGCAGGAGCTGCCGGCGTTGATCGAAGCGCATCTGCCGGCCACCGATGCACGCAGCATCAGCGGTCACTCCATGGGCGGGCACGGCGCGCTGGTGATCGCGCTGCGCAACCCGGGGCGTTACCGCAGCGTGTCGGCGTTCTCGCCGATCGTGGCTCCCACGCGCGTGCCGTGGGGGCAGAAGGCGTTCGCTGCCTACCTGGGTGAGGACCGTGCCAGCTGGGCGCAATGGGATGCCAGCGAACTGGTGGCCGTGGCCGAAGAAAAGCTTCCGCTGCTGGTGGACCAGGGCGGCGGCGATGAGTTCCTGGACAGCCAGCTGCAGCCGCAGTGGCTGCAGGCCGCGTGCACGGCGGCCGACCATCCGCTGCAGCTGCGGATGCAGCCCGGCTACGACCACAGTTACTACTTCATCGGCAGCTTCATTGGCGAGCACATCGCGTATCACGCCAAGGCGTTGAACGCCTGATCTCAGGGACGCGCCTGCCGCGTCCCTACGCCTCAATCGTCCATCGCCTCGGCGGCTTCACGTCCCTGCTGGCGGATCAACGCTTCTTCGCGTGCGTCGTTGATGGCATGACGCACGCTGTCCAGGTCCACGGCAGATTCGTCGTGCACGAAGGTGCCGGTCAGCACGCTGTCAGGCCGAAGTTCACCGGCCTCGAACAGCGCCCACATCTCCTCGCCGTACCAGGTATCGAACAGCTCAGGGGCCGAGCGCCCCAGGTAGGCGGTCAGGTTGTTCACGTCGCGCAGCAGCATGGTGCGGGCGTTGTTGTTGCCACCGGCACTGACCACCTGGGGGAAGTCGATCACCACCGGGCCGTCCGGTCCTACCAGCACGTTGTAGGGCGACAGGTCGCCATGAATCAGGCCACAGCAGAGCATCAGCACCACCTGCCGTACCAGCACCTGGTGGAAGGCGCGGGCCTGTTCGGCGCTGAGCTCCACTTCGCCCAGGCGGGCGGCGGAGTAGCCCTCGGCGTCGGTGACCAGTTCCATCACCAGCACGCCATGGTAGTAGCCATACGGCTCGGGTACGCGCACGCCGGCGTCACGCAGCTGATACAGCGCGTCCACTTCGGTGTTCTTCCACGCCGTTTCCTGCTGCTTGCGGCCGTATTTGCTGGACTTGGCCAGCGCGCGCGACTCACGGCTGCCGCGCACCTTACGGCCTTCCTGGTACTGCACGCGCTGCTGGAAGCTGCGCTGGGCCATGTCCTTGTAGACCTTCGCGCAGCGCACGTCGTCGCCGCTGCGGACTACATATACGGCGGCTTCCTTGCCGCTCTTGAGCGGGCGCAGCACTTCGTCGATCACGCCGTCGTCGATCAGCGCCTGCAGGCTTTCGGGAGTTCTCATGGGACGGATTTTCGCATTCTGGCCGCCAGCGGGCCACCAACCCGCTGAACGGACGCCGTTACGGGGCCGAACCCGTCAGCACCGGGTAGGGATTCAGCGCCTCGCCCTTCCACCACTGCTTCTCCGGCCCCAGCCGGTGGATCTCGAAATGCAGGTGGGGCGCGTCCGGGCTGGCATTGCCGGTGCTGCCCACGTAGCCGATCACATCGCCGCGCTTGACCGTCTGCTTCTCGGCCAGGCCGTCGGCGTAGCGGTCCAGATGGGCGTAGTAGTAGCAGTACACCCCATCCGGCTCGAACTGATAGACGGTCAACCCGCCGCGCTCACTGGTGAACAGCTTCTCGACCGTGCCATCGGCCACCGCCAGCACCGGGGTGCCGGCCGGGGCCATGATGTCGATGGCGTCGTGCACACGGCCCTCGCTGCGGGCGTCGGTAAAGGTGTCCTGCAACTGGCCAGGCGTCACCCCCTGCACGGGAACCAGCAAGCCCGGAGGCACCTCCCCGGTAGCGCCGGCCGTTGGCCGGTCCGCAGTACCGCCGGACACGTCCCGGGAGGTATCGACCACCGGAACCCCAGGATCCGACGACCGCGCGACCGCAGGCGTGGCCACCGCCACCGGCACCTGATCCATCTCCCGCTCCAGCCGCGGCAGCCCGAACAGCCACCAGCCAGCCGCGCCGATCACCACGCCCAACGCCAGCAGCCGTAACAGCTTCATCGCCTCACTCCTGCATGATCACCGGCACCGACGCATCCACCGCGTCAGCCACCCGCAACGCATCCCAGTTGGTCATCCGCACGCAGCCGTGCGATTCGGTCTTGCCCACGTGGCCCGGTTCCGGCGTACCGTGCAGGCCGTAGTGCGGCTTGGAAATGTCGATCCAGACCCGCCCAACCGGATTATTGGGCCCCGGCGGAAGGGTGGCCTTGCGGTCGCCCTTCTTCGCGTCCCAGAACAGCTTGGGGTTGTAGTGGAACGGCGGGTCGCGCGAGATGCCCAGGATCTTCCACTCACCAATCGGCAGGGGATCGTGCTGGCTGCCCGAGGACACCGGCACCTGGGCGAAGACCTTGCCGGCCGCGTCATACAGGCGCAGCGTCGAGTCGGATTTGTCGATCACCAGCTTGGCCGCTTTGGGCAATGCGGCCGGGGAAATGTTGGGAACCTGGATCTCACTGCCTGCCTTGCCCAGGTCCACGCCAGGATTCAGCGCCTGCAGCAGCTTCGGGTCGGCGTGGAAGCGCTCGCCCAGCGCTTCGGCCGCCGAGCTATAGCCCAGTGCGTCCAGCTTGGCCTGATCCGCTGGCTTCTTCGGCACCGGGCGGAACGGACCGGCCACATCGTCGGCGGTCAGCGTGTAGCGGGCCAGCACCGGTGTGCTGTCCGGCTGCAGTGCCTGCCAGGTGGCGTCATCCAGCTCACCGGTTACGGTCAATCCACGCGCTGCCTGGAAGCCTGCGACCGCACGACGCTGGTTGGAGCCGATCTCGCCGTCAATCTGCCCGGGCGAGAAATTGGCACGGTCCAGAAGTACCTGCGCGTGCAGGTTCGAGCGTGGGCCGGTCTGCAGGGCCTCACTCTCGGCCATGGGGGCGGGCAACCCGGCAGGCGCGGTGGCCTGCGCCAGCACGGAAGGAGTTGCCGCAGCCAGCGCCAGCGCTAGCAGGGTCAGGGAAGCAGGACGTTTCAGCAGCATCGGGCACTCCGTTTCACATCTGCCTCGACCATGCCGCAGCCAGACGCGCACACGCCGTGAAAAGGCAACGTTCCGCTGGGCAATCCGTCATGCATATGAGCGTGCCGTGGGCAAGGCGTGAAGCGACGTGCACAGCGGGGCGCTATCGTAGGCGCACACCGCTTCCGTTGGGGGAGGGCAGGATGGCGTGGTTGGCGGCCGCGTTGTACATGCTGGCGCATGCGATGGCGCTGTCGGTGCCGGGACTTGCCGCGCCTGCATCCTTCCTGTTCCTGATCGGCGCGCCGCTGCTGGCGGCAGCGGCCTGTACGCACCGGATGGTGCGCAGCTGGCACAGCGACGTCCGCATCGGCTGGCTGGCCCTGGCGGTGGGCATGCTGCTGTGGTCCGGTGGCATGGCCTTGAACATGTACCAGGAAGTAGCGCTGGGCAACGTCGATGCCGTGCCTGGCATCGCCATGCTGCTGTATGTCCTGTACGGCGTGCCGCTTACCTTCGCAATGGCGCACCCGCGCCATGAGCCGTGGTACCTGATTGCCATCGACGGTGCGCTGGCGCTGCTGCTGGGCTACCTGTTCTTCGTGCACACGTTTTCCTACGCCACGCCCAGCGACGCGCCGGACCCGGGCGTCGGCAGCCTGCGTTTGATGTTCGATATCGAGAACATCTTCATCGCGGTGTTCGCGCTGCTGCGCCACTTCACCAGCGAGGACGGCACCCGACGTGGCCTGTTCCGCGCGCTGAGCGTGTATGCCTGGGTCTACCTGCTGATGGCGGCCTACATCAACCATGTGGCCACCGACACCGGTTACGGTGCGCTGCCTGACCTGCTGATCGACATCCCGTTCCTGCTGCTCGCGGTGCTGGCGCTGCGCCATGGTGACGAGCCGGCGCGGCCGACCCCCCGCCCGGTGACCCGGGCGGTGCGGGCCGGGGCGCCCGTGATACAGCCACCGGCGGTGCTGGT
>NZ_JASCOZ010000048.1 GCF_029960115.1 Stenotrophomonas sp. PS02289 | reverse complement strand
GAGCCGGGCTTGCCCGGCTGCTTTTGATCGGCAATTTCGGCAAGCCGGGCAAGCCCGGCTCTACATAGTGGCCGCGTGGGCCTTGGCTTGCGCCATCACCCACTCACGAAACGCCAGGAACCCCTGATGCGTCGCCGATCGCGCGGGATACACAAGCCAGTGCGACCAGCGCGTTTTCAAGCGATGCGGTGACAACGCGATCAACTGCCCGGACTGCAGCAGCAGCTGCGCCCGGGTCACCCGCCCCAGTGCCACGCCGATCCCATCCAGCGCGGCACGGTGGTGTGATTCCGAATCATTGAGCATCGCCACATACCGGCTCGGTGCCGTCTCACCCGTCAGCGCAAACCAGCGCTGCCATTCGCCGTCCGGATCACCCAGCAACGGCCATTGCGACAACGCCGTCGCCTCTACTCCACCCATCCGCGCCACCAGCGCCGGACTGGCCATCGGCACCAGCCAGTCGTCGAACAGCGGCTCAGCGGTCACGCCGGGCCACTGCCCCGCGCCCACCCGCAATGCGGCATCGACCTGCAGCTGCCGCTCGAAATCGGTCAGCCGCTCGGTGGATTCCAGGTTGATCTCGATCTGCGGATATGCGGCCACGAACTGACCCAGGCGCGGCACCAGCCAGTTCGACGCCATCGACGGCACCGCGCTGACCGTCAGCACCCTGTCGTGTCGTGCCGCGAATGGCTGGAAGGCCTCGCCAATCGCATCCAGATGCGGACCCACCTGCTCCAGCAGGCGCTGTCCTTCCGGTGTCAGCCGCACTCCGCGGGCCTGGCGCAGCAACAGCGGATAGCCCAGCCGTTCTTCGAGCTGGCGCATCTGATGGCTCAGCGCGCTCACCGTGAGATTCATCGATTCGGCCGCACGGGTCAGGTTGCCCAAGCGGGCCGCGACCACGAAATTGTGCAGCGATTGCAGCGGCATGCGGGACATGAAGGCTTGAATCCTGCTCAAGTCAAAGTTGCGGAAATGTCGCTTTTCCGCTGCCGATGGTGCGCCCAAGATGACGGCCATTCAAGCCTTGAGGTGACGCCATGAACATCTATGAAGGGTTGTTGTTCCTGCACGGGCACGTGGCCAGTGTTGAGCTGGCACGGCAGCTGGCCGAAAGCGACCCCGTAGTGACACGCCATGCGTGTCATGAACCGCGGGAATGCCCGACGGAGGCCTTGGTGCCCGTCATGAGCGAGCAGGATTCGCGTTGACACGCATGGCGTGTCACCACGCGTATATTCCGAGCAAGCCCGCCCCCCACACCCGTGGAGACCTTAGGGTCCACCGTTTGGCACTCAGATGCCTGGGTCAGGGGCGGGCCCTTTTCCGTCAACGCGGGGCCGGCATCACCCGCGGTCGGCTCTCGTACCACTCGCGCGCGCCGGCGAGGTGCCACTGGCGCTGGTCGCCGTCCAGCTCGATGCCGGCTCCCAACACACCCCAGCGCAGGTACAGATCACCTTTCTTCTGCGCCTTGGCCATCTGCAGTCGTGCACGCAGCGACAGCCGTTCGTTCTCGGCTTCCAGATCGTCAATGGTCACCGCGCCGCGCTTCCAGCGCAGCCGCCCGGTCGCCTGCACCTCGCCCGAATCCAGCATCCCCAGCACCCACCGCGGGTAGGCGCTGCGTTCGGCAAACACGCCCAGCAGCGGCCCGGCATCGCGCAGGCGCACGTCGGTCTGCGCGTCCACCTCGAACGGTGCTGCGGCATCGATCTTCCCCTCACGCAGGGTCAGGGTGCCCCACCACGTGGCGTCGCCCTTGCCATCGCCGGTACGGATGTTCCGCAGCAGCACCGTGCTGCCACCGAGGTCGAACTGTTTGGCCTGCAGGTCCGCGCGCTTCAGCTGCGCCTTGACCTGGGCATCGCCGGCCAGCTGCATGCCGGCGACCTGCAACTGCGCACCGCGCCCGCGAAGGTCGGCACGCCCACGCCCGACCCGGCCCGAGGTGTCGAGCTCAACGTCACCACTGAGCAACCCGGTGCCGCCCAGCAAACGCACACTGCCCTCGCCCAGGTAACGGTTGTAGGCGGTCAGGTCCGGCACCCGCGCATCGGTGAAATGCAGCCGCGACTGCAGGGTGTCGCGCATTTCCTTGAGGCGTGCATCAGCCTGCAGGGCCAGGTCCATGTTCTGCCCCTCGAACAGCACCTGCTTCTCGCCGGATGCGGCCGCGCGGAACGCGGGAATGCGAACATCCAGATGCGCCTGCGCAGGATCGCCGGCCGCAATCCGACCCTTGGCCTGCGCATCACCCTGCATGCGCACGCCGGCCACCTCGGCCACCGCGGCCACCTTGGGAATGTCCAGCGTGCTGCCCGCCGCCAGTTGCCCGTCCTTGATCTTCAGGTCGGCATTGAGCAATCCACCGCCATCCAGATGGAACCAGGGTTTGCGCACGAACAGGTCGGCAATCCAGTTCAACGATTCAAACTGCCAGGCCCCACGCACCTCACCGGAAAGGCGCGGCAGCAGGGTCGCCGGGGCCTCGAAGGGAATCTTCCGGCCGGCCACGGTCAGATCCGCATCCAGCTCGCTCCCGGTCTCCTCGTCACGCGGCAGCCGTGCCTGCACCCGGATGTCCTGCGCCAGATCCAGCTGCAATGCCAGAATGCCGCGGTCGGTCGCATGCACACCGGCATGCAGCGGCAGGCGCCACACCAGCCGGCTTCCGGATTTCAGCTCGCCCCTGTCCAGGCCCAGCGCGCCCTTGATGTGCGCCTCAGCCGGCGCGGTCCCGACCTTGGCATGCGCCCCGGCGGTATCAATCTGCAACGCACGGCTGCGTCCTTCGATCTCCAGACTGGCCTGCACCAGCCCGAACTTGCGGATGCCCGGCGCTTCATCGCGGTAATGGCGCGGATAGCTGAAACGCGCATCCAGCCGCGTGTCTTCCAGCAGGGTCACGCCGTCCCAGGTCACCGTGGCCTGTTTGAACCCGGCGTTGGAGTCGAGCAGCTCCGACGGACCGCCCTTGATCTGCTTGACGAAACCCACCGTGCCGTCGCCCTTGCCCGCAATCATCAGCTTGCCGAAGCGGGCACTGTGGATGCTGTCGCTGTGGATCGCATCCAGCCGCATCACCCAGCCGCGATCACCGCGCGGCGGTGGCGGGATCGCCTTCTCCACCCGTTCCACCTCCGCCTCGACATCGGTCGCGTTGATACGCGGAATGTGCACTTCCCTGCGCACCAGCGCCGGCAGCGAGATCCACGCACTCGCCCGTTCCGCGCGGAAGATGTAGACGGTGTGATTGGCCTGGCCGCGAATGCGGATGTTCCAGACGATGGCATGACCGGGCAGCAGGGTCACCGCCGGGCCGGTCTGCAGGGTGAACTTTTCCGGCTTGCGGTTCACCACCATTTCGAACAGCGGCGTATTGAGAAACACATTGCCGGCCAGCAGGTACACCGCGTAGATCGACAGGAACCACAGCAGCGCCGTGCGCCACGGCCACGGCCACGGCAGTCGTTGTATGCGCTCGGAAATCAACGGCATCGGGGAAGAAAGAAAAACGCGGACATGCCTCCACTATCGGCAACGCCCGCGCGATGCCGCGTGAAAGCCCGCCCTCCCCGCTTACCGGTTCAGCCCGGGCGGCGCTCCGGATCCCACGCCTTGGGCTGCCACAGTTCGACCTTGTTGCCGTCCAGGTCCAGTATCCAGGCGAACGCGCCGTTCTCGTGCTGCTCGGGCCCGGCCACCACCTGCACGCCCGCCTCACGCAGTTGCGCCAGCAACGCGTCCAGATCATCCACGCGGTAGTTGATCATGAAGGCCGCGTCGCTCGGGCTGAACCACTGCGTGTCGCGCTCGGCCACATGCCAGACGGTCAGGCCACCGTCGTCGGCACGGTCATCCGGCCAGCGCAGCACCGCGCCACCGAAATCCTCCAGCGCCATGCCCAGGTGCTGGCGGTACCAGTCGGCCAGTTCCTTGCGGTCGCCACGCGCCTTGAAGAACACCCCGCCTATTCCGGTCACCTTCGCCATCGCGCCCTCCAGCACCGTTGTGTGCGGCGAGCGTACACCAGCGCTGGAAAAAAAACGGCAGACCGTTGCCGGTCTGCCGTCCGCATCGACGAGGATGCTGGTAAATCACTTACCGTAGAGCCGGGCTTGCCCGGCTGCACTGCCAATCAGAAGCGGAACTCACCACCCAGGCTATAGGTGTCCACGTCCACGTCCACGCCGCTGAACTCGCCCTGGCGACGGTCGTAGTTCAGGCTCAGGCCCCAGCGACGGCTGAAGTCATAGCCGACGTTCACGCCGTAGTACGGCTTGGTCGAGCTTTCGTCATCCACCACGTCCCAGGTGTCCTCGCGGACCTGCGCGGTCATGCGCGCAACACCCGCACGGGCACCGATGAAGAAACCGGTGTTGTCCGCGCCGAAATTCTTCTTGACCACCAGACCGGCACCGATCGAGACCAGGTCCAGTTCTTCGTCGTAGCCCACGCTCTTGTTGTACAGCGAACCCACGTGGCCTTCGACACCGATGTTCGGGGTGAACCAGTAACCACCGCCGAGGACGGCGGCCGTGTCCGACTCGCTGCCGCTGAAGCCATTGAAGCTGACTTCGGTTTCGCTGCTGCCCAGCTCGCCGCGGACGAAAGCCTGGCCGGCGAAGGCATTGGTGGACAGGGTGGCCAGCGCGATGGCGGCGGCGAGGGTAACGAACTTCTTCATGCTTTTCCTTCCAGGAATGTTGAGTGCCCCTCCGGGCGTTCGCCACTCTGCCCGCTGTTCATGTCCATGTCAATTTTCTGTTAATTCGATCATCACATAGCCTGCGGGGGCTACTGCTGACTCTGGACAACGCCCACCTTTATCGTTTATCAATAAACCGACGGTCACTGGCGGCCGTCGATCCTGGAGGCCACGTGGCAGGCAGTACCGACCGACCCTCGACGTCGGGCGACATCGTTCATTTCACCCGCATCGCACTGCGTGCCGTCATGGGCCTGTGCTGGCTGGGCATCCTGGCCGCCCTGTGCGCCTTCCCCGTGGTGTATTTCGACCGAAGCTGGCTGCTGCAATCCGCCGGGCTGACCGCTGACCAGGCCCAGCAGCAGTGGTTGTTCCCCCACTTCAGCCTGGGTCTGCTCGGCATCGTGGTCCTGCTCAGCATTGGCCTGGTGTTCCTGCGCCACCTGCAGCGATTCGTGCGCGCGGTCCGCGGCGGGCATCTGTTCGCGCACGGCCACGCCCTGCGCCTGCGGCGGATGGCCTGGTTGATGCTGGCGATGGAACTGCTCTCCATCGCCATTGGCCTGCACGCCAGCTGGATGGGCCCGGCATTCGCCTGGATGGAGGTCGGCGGCGGCATGTCGATCACCGGCCTGATCGCGGTGCTGATGCTGTTCGTGATGGTCCGCGTGTTCGAGGCCGGTGCGGCCATGCGCGAAGACCTGGACGGCGTGGTCTGATGGCGGTGGTCATCACCCTGGACCAGATGCTGGCCAAACGGGGTATGACGCTGTCCGAGCTGTCCAGCCGCGTGGACATCACCCTGGCCAACCTGTCGATCCTCAAGACCGGCAAGGCCAAGGCGATCCGGTTTTCCACGCTAGACGCCATCTGCCGTGAGCTGCAGTGCCAGCCCGGCGACCTGATGACGCATGACGAAAATGCACCGTGATGCGGCTCTACTTTCTGTTTCCTATTGAGATGACCTGTAATGGAATGGCTCGCTGACCCCAACATCTGGCTGGGGCTTGCAACCTTGGTGGTGCTCGAAATCGTATTGGGCATCGACAATCTGGTGTTCATTGCGATCCTGGCGGACAAGCTGCCACCGCATCAGCGCGACCGCGCACGCCTGATCGGCCTCAGCCTGGCATTGCTGATGCGGCTGGTGCTGCTGGCCGCGCTGTCCTGGATCATGAAGCTCACCGAGCCGCTGATCGATGTGTTCGGCCATAGCTTCTCCGGGCGCGACCTGATCCTGCTCGGCGGCGGTTTGTTCCTGTTGTTCAAGGGCACCATGGAACTGCACGAGCGCCTGGAAGGCCGCGAACACAGTGAAAACGGCAACAAGGTGTATGCCGGCTTCGCCGCCGTGGTCACCCAGATCGTGGTCCTGGATGCGGTGTTCTCGCTGGACTCGGTGATCACCGCAGTCGGCATGGTCGACCATCTGGGCGTGATGTATGCCGCCGTCACGATCGCCATGGCGGTGATGATGCTGGCCAGCAAGCCGCTGACCCGCTTCGTCAACAAGCACCCCACCGTGGTCGTGCTGTGCCTGGGCTTCCTGCTGATGATCGGTTTCAGCCTCGTGGCCGAGGGGCTGGGCTACAAGATTCCCAAGGGGTATCTGTACGCCGCCATTGCGTTCTCGATCCTGGTGGAAAGCTTCAACCAGTGGGTGCGCTTCAAGCGTGAGCGCAACGAGAAGCGCCTGCCGTTCCGTCAACGCACGGCCGACGCGGTGCTGCGCATGCTCGGTGCGCAGCCCAGGCAGGGCCAGGACGACGCGCACGAAGAAGGGTCCAGCGAAGAGCGCCTGGAACCGGCCGAACAGGACATGATCCGCAGCGTGCTCAGCCTGGCCGATCGCCCGGTGTCGAGCGTGATGACGGTACGTGCGGATCTGGAATGGATCGATGTCGGTCGCGGTGAGGCACACGCGATGCAGAAGCTGATCGACTCGCCGCACACCCGCATGCTGGTGGCCGAGGGCGACCTGGACCAGGTGCAGGGCATCGTGCAGAGCCGCGACCTGCTGGCCGGCGTTCTGCAGGGCAAGCCGCTGTCCCTGCAGGATGCCCTGCGCGAGCCGGCCTACGTGATCTCCAGCGCGAGCGTGTTGCAGGCGCTGGAGGTCATTCGCGAGCAGCCGGTGCCGGTTGCCGTTGTGGTTGACGAGTACGGCAGCGTGGAAGGCCTGGTCACCGCCAACGATCTGCTGGCGGCGATTGCCGGCGACCTCGCCGACACCCAGGACGAACGCTATGGTGTGCAGGCGCGAGAAGACGGCAGCTGGGAAGCGGATGGCGCGCTTACGCTGGACGACCTGCAGCGCCTGACCGGGATCAACTTCCCGCGCCACCCGCGTTACCAGACCCTGGCTGGACTACTGCTGCAGCAGCTGGACCGCTTGCCGGTGGAAGGCGACGCCATCGAGCACGAGGGCTACACGGTGCAGGTAGATGCCATGGACCGCCGCCGCGTCACCCGCCTGCGAATCACTCCGACATCGGGCACCTGATCGCACAATTGCCGGGGGCCGGGATGTTGGGTGCATCGGTAGAGTCGACCTTGGTCGACTGCACGGAAGCCAACATCGTTCGATATCGGCGTGATCACGAACGATGACGCGCTTCTGCGCCAGGCACCCGGCCTTCGCCGCGCCGACCGCCGTAATCGGCGGTCGACTGTCGTGCGACCCTACCCATGCTCCAGACCCAGGGTCATACCGTCCGCCTCACCGCTCCGGCAACTTCGCCACCACCTTGAACTCCACGTCGAATCCGGCCAGCCAGGTCACCCCAACCGCCGTCAACGTCGGATGGGGGGCCTCGCCCCAGTACTCCATCACCACCGGCCACACCCGCTCCAGGATGTTGGCCGGATCGATCATGAACACCGTCACGTCCTGCACGTCATCGAACGTGCAGCCGGCTTCGGCCAGGATCGCGTTGAGATTCTGGAACGCCCGCCGCACCTGCGCCTCGACGTCCGGTTCGGGGGAGCCATCCTCACGGCTGCCGACCTGCCCGGACACAAACAGAAGGCCGTTGGTCTTCACCGCCGGCGAATAACGGTAACGGTCATACAGATCCTGTCGACCCTTCGGAAACACCACATCACGCTTAGCCATGAAACTCTCCACGGGGCGACGCCCCTGATTGCGATGGCTCCATGCTGGACGCGCCCCGGGCGTAGATAAACCGCCCCGTTTGTCCAACACTGTTTGTAGAATCCAAACAATCACCCTCCTGGAGCGCCGATGGACCGCTTCGATGCCATGCGCGCCTTTGCCCGGGTTGTGGAAACCGGGAGCTTCACCCAGGCTGCGCAGACCCTGCACATGAGCCGCACCACCGTCACCCAGCTGGTGCAGCAGCTGGAAGCCCGGCTGCGGGTGCGCCTGCTCAACCGCACCACCCGCCAGGTGAATGTCACCGCTGACGGCGCGGCCTACTACGAGCGCGTACTGCGCCTGCTGGCCGACCTCGACGACGCCGAGACCAGCCTGTCCACCTTCGCCACCAACCCGCGCGGACGCCTGCGCGTGGACGTCCCCAGCCCATTGGCGCGGCTGATCATCGTTCCTGCCCTGCACGACTTCCACGCCCGCTGGCCGGACATCCAGCTCGACCTCGGTGCCAGCGACCGCCATGTCGATCTCATCGACGAGAACGTGGACTGTGTCATCCGCGGCGGGGCCATCACCGACCCGTCGCTGGTCGCCCGCCACATCGGCGACCTGCAGGCCGGCCTGTATGCCGCGCCTTCGTACCTCGAACAGCACGGCACGCCGGACCATCCATCGTCGCTGGAAACCGAGCCTCACCAGATCATCGGCTACCTGCGCAAACACGGCGGTCGCCTGCTGCACGTCACCCTGCAGCGCGGGGCCGAGCAGCTCACCGTGCAGGGTCGGCATACCTTCGCCATGGACGACGGCAATACCTACATGGCGGCGGGGCTTGCCGGGCTGGGCGCGATCTGGCTGCCCGACTACATGGCGGATGCGCACGTGCAGCGCGGCGAACTGGTACGTTTGTTCCCGGACTGGACACTGGAGGCGATGCCCTTGAACCTCGCCTTCCCGCCGAACCGCCACGTCAGCGCCAAACTGCGGGTGTTCATTGACTGGGTGGTGGAACTGATGGATCGACACGTACCGGTACGGAGGCCGCCGCCATGATCGAGGGCATGCTTGAACTCTTTGGCACCCGTCTCGCACTGATGTTCGCGGGAATCGCGCTGCTGTATCTGCTGTGGTCGACCGCACCGATCTGGTGGTCGATGCTGCATGTGCTGCGGCGGCCTGAGATGCAACAACGCTGGGGCTTTGCGTTTACCGGGGTGGCGTTGATCTACGGAGCAACCGCGCTGATCTTCCTGCTGTTCGGCGGCCTGATGAAACTGCACGACCTGCTGCTGCAACCCGCACATCTGTCGTGGTCGTGGGTCGTGACGCCTGGCATCTGGGCGTTCGAACGTCATCCGAGGGTGTTCCCCACGTTGTTCGCGATCTCTCACCTGCTGCTGACGTGGTGGATCACGCGCACGCTGGCCACCCACTGGACGCTGCTGTGCGCACGCAGCGCCCTTCCGACCAAGGTGCCGCGCTGATGAAACTGCCCGACGATGAACTCAGCGTGCTGCTATGGGTGCTGTTTGAAGAGGGACTGTGGATCGCGTGGATCACCACGCCGATCTGGTGGCCGGTGCTGCGGGTCGTCATGCAGCGCGGCCGCCTGCCGCATCCACTGGCCTACATAGCCGTTGCCGCCGCGCTGGGTTATGGCTTTGTCGGCGCGGTGATGCTGATTGCCTTTGTTCCGCTCAAAGTGACGGGGCTCTTCCTGGTGCCTCAGTTGCTGGAGGCCGGTATTGCCGCTGGCGAGCCATTGCACGCCGCCGACCGGGCCATCACCGGCCTGATGGTGCCACTGATCATCTCCTTGCCGTTCACGGCGATTTTCGGCTCGATCACGCTCAATCGCCGCTGGCGCGCACTCTGCGGCCTCGGGCTGCAGGAAAACGTTGAGCACCGGTAGGGTCGCACGACAGTCGACCGCCGATAACGTCAATCAGCGTTTTGGGGCATGGGCTCGGCCGAAGAGCTGGTTCCGACCAACTGTCATGCCTTCCCGACCGCTGTACCGCTATCGGCGGTCGACTGGCGTGCGACCCTACCGCATTTCGCCACCGCGTTTCGTCACCACATTTCATAACCGCGCTTTTTCACCGCGTTTCATTACGCGACGCAGTCCGCGGCAGCGGCACTATCACCAGCGTATCGCCCCGGCACACATCCACATCGCGGTAGATGACCTGGCGACCGTTGCGAAACTGCAGCCGCACATCGAATCGACACCCCGTGTCGCCCAACTGCACGGTCGCACTACCGCCGCCGCCCGTGATCGGGTCAATCGGGCGCGAGCGGAAAGCCTCGCTGCCAGGCTCGGCGACGTCCACCGCCATCACGCTGTCGTGTGCGCGGTTGAGCAGGTTCAGATACCTCGTCGCGCCAGCATGCGCGGCGCAGGCAAGCAATACGATGGACATCAACACGATACGCATCAGCTTCATGGCAACGGCTCCGGCCGGGGTGTGCCCCCATGGGACGGCCCGACGGCCCTGCCCCGCCACCGTTCCGGGACGAATCGTCGAGGTGGGAGGACCAATCGCAGTGCGTCGTTCAAGGCGCTTCACCCACTGCCCTGCCGCGCCTAAGATGACCCTGGCCCTTCGGCCCAGGACCCACGGTTATGCCCATACGCCTTGGCGACACTACCCTGCCCCTGCCCCGCTATCTGCTGCTGTGGGGCTCGGTGATCGTCATCTTCGCCGTGCAGAACTGGATTGCCGGCCACGTCCACGGCCAGCACTGGTCGTTGTTCACCCACCTGCGCTGGTCGGCCATCCAGTGGGGCACCTGGGCCGCGCTGGCTCCGCTGGTGTTCCGACTGGGCGCGCGCTATCCGCTGCTCAGCGGCACGCACTGGATCGGCCTGGGCCGGCACGTGCTGCTCAGCTTCGGTACCACTTCGGCGGCGATGGCCATCGGCGCGCTGATCTCGACGCTGTTCGAACCCAGTGGCTTCTTTGAGCAGTTGGCATACTTCATCGCCCAGCACTTCGCCACCGGCCTGCTTACCTACTGGGCCCTGCTGGCCATCCAGCAGGCCCTGCACTACCACGCCGAAAAGTCGCGCCGCGAACTGGAAGCCGCCCGCTTGGCCACTGAACTGGCGCAGTCCCGGCTGGTGGCGCTGAAGTCCCAGTTGCAGCCGCATTTTCTGTTCAACACGCTGCACGCCATCATCACCCTGCTCGATGAAGACACACTCTCGGCGGAGGACATGCTGCTGCGCCTGAGCGAACTGCTGCGCGCCTTCCTGGAAGACTACGACGGCCAGGAAATCCCACTGCGACAGGAACTGGATCTGCTCGAGTTGTACCTGGGCATCCAGCGCACCCGCTTCAAGGACCGCCTGACCACCCGCACCTACATCGCACCGGACACGCTGGATGGCGCGGTGCCCAGCCTTATCCTGCAGCCGCTGGTGGAGAACGCGGTCCGCCACGGCATTGGCCAGCGCGTCGGCAGCGACGTGATCGAGATTGAAGCCCGTCGCGACGGCGACAGCCTGCTGCTGGAAGTCCGCAACCGCAACAGCGTGCTGGAGGCCGGCGACAGCAAGGCGGCAGGCCATGGCATCGGCATGGCCAACACCCGTCTGCGCCTGCGCGAACTGTATGGTGACGCCGCCGAGGTGCGCCTGGACATCACCTGGCCGGAAGGCGTGGCCTGCCGCGTGCGACTGCCGTTCCGGGAGATCGAGAGCAGCGACGACGCGCCCGAGTTCGATGCGGGGCTGGCTGCCCCATGAGCATCACGACACTGGTGGTGGACGATGAGCCGATCGCACGGCGCGCGATCGTGCGGTTACTGGAAGAAGACGCCGAGATCACGGTGCTGGGTGAGTACGGTGATGGCGTGTCGGCGGTGAACGCGATCCGCGCGCAGTCTCCCGACCTGGTGTTCCTCGACATCCAGATGCCGGCCATCACCGGCCTGGATGTGGTGGCCACCCTGGGCATCGAACGGATGCCCGCCACGGTGTTTGTCACCGCCTACGAGCAGTACGCGGTGAAGGCGTTTGAAGCCAATGCGGTGGACTACCTGGTCAAACCCTTCAGCCGCGAGCGCTTCGCGGCCACCCTGCAGCGCGCCAAGGTGCGGCTGGCCCAGGCCGGCGGCACGAGTGCCCAGACCTCACAGCAGATCCTGCAGGCGCTGGATGCCCTGCGTCAGCGTGACCAGTATCTGGAGCGGGTTCCGGTCCGCGTGGACGAACACGTGGTACTGGTCCCGGTGGACGACATCATCTGGATCAAGGCGTCACGCAACAGCGTGCTGATCCATGTCCCCGGCCACGTGCACGAGCTGCGCCAGACCATGACCCAGCTGTTCGAGCGGCTGGACCCGCGCCAGTTCGCACGCGTCCACCGCTCGGCCATCGTCAACGTGCGCCGGGTCAAGGCCATCCATCCGTGGTTCAACGGCCATCATGTGGTGACGATGGATAACGGCCAGCAGCTGCGGATGAGCCGGTACCAGAACGAGGCGTTTCTGAAGCTGGTATCGACGCGGGTGTGATTGCGGACTGCGGACTGCGGACTGCGAATCGCGAACTGGGAACTGGGAACTGGGAACTGGGTTTGGCAACTGGGGTTGGTAGGGTCGCACGACAGTCGACCGCCGATAACGGTCGTCGGTGCTTTGGGGCATGGCCCCCGCCCGGCAACGGCTTTCGTCAAACGCCATGCCTTCCCGGGTGTTGAAACGCTATCGGCGGTCGACTGTCGTGCGACCCTACCGAGCCTCCGCCTGACAGATGCCAGGCCCGTCGACCAACCCATCACCCCCGTCAGCACATCCGCTATGATCCACGCAGGGAAAGATGATCCATCGGCAAGGGGACGAAGTGATCGAATTGAACAAGCCGCTCCAGCTCGGATGGGGCCGTTTCGCGCGCGTGGCCATCATGTTCCTGCTGCTTGCCGCAGGCTGCATTGCGTTGGATTCGGGCGAAGATGACATCGGCCCGGGCATCCCCATGGCGATCTCGGTGGTGCTGATGCTGGCTTATCAGGCGACTGGATGGCGGCGTATGCAGAGGGCGCACGCGATCGAGCCCCTTTCGCTCTCGCATCTGGATCGCGTGATGAAGGTGATGATCGGTCCGATCATCCCGGCCGTCATCTGGATCATGGTCATCATCGCCCCGATTCCCATCTACCTGGTCTACTTCATCATCAATCTGCGGTAGGGTCGCACGACAGTCGACCGCAGATAACGGTCGTCGGTGCTTTGGGGCATGGACCCGGCCCGGCAACGGCTTTCGGCAAACGTCATGCCTTCCCGGGTGTTGAAACGCTATCGGCGGTCGACTGTCGTGCGACCCTACCAAAGCACCTGCAAAGCACGACCAGAGCGTCACCCTCCAGCGCGCCATCAGCGGCGATCACGGGGCGCGTTCACCCTCACGCAACGTCAGCACCTGCACGCCATCAGCGGTCACCAGCACGGTGTGCTCGAACTGCGCGGACAGCTTCTTGTCGCGTGTGGTCACCGTCCACCCGTCATCGCTGTGGTCAATCGCCGCGCGACCCTGGTTGATCATCGGCTCGATGGTGAAGGTCATCCCCTCTTCCAATTCCAGGCCCTCGCCGCGCCGTCCGTAGTGCAGCACCTGCGGTTCCTCGTGCATTTCACGACCGATGCCGTGCCCGCAGAACTCCTTGACCACGCTGTAGCCATGGGCCTTGGCATGCTGCTGGATGGCAAAGCCGATATCACCCAGCGTTGCCCCCGGACGCACCACCTCGATGCCCTTCCACATCGCCTCGCGGGTCACCCGCACAAGCCGCTTGGCAGCGTAGTCCACCTCGCCGATCAGGTAGGTCTTGCTGGAATCGGCGATGTAGCCGTTTTTCTCCAGGGTGATGTCCAGATTGACGATGCTGCCGGCGCGCAGGATGTCATGGGCCGAAGGCACGCCGTGGCAGACGACAGTGTCGATGGACGTGTTGAGCACGTACTCGAACCCGTACTGCCCCTTGCTGGCGGGTCGCGCCTGTAGTTCATCGACGATGAAGCGCTCGACCCAGTCGTTGACCTGCAGCGTGGACATGCCTTCCAGCTGCAGCGTATCCAGCGCTTCAAACACGCGCGCCAGCAGGCGACCGGACTCGGCCATCAGCCGGCGCTCTTCGGGGGTCTTGATCATGCTTCGGCCACCCTTAGCGCGCCCGGGTCGACTCCGGCCGCGCGCAGCTCACGGCAGACGATCTCCTGGTAGCTCAGACCGGGGTTCATTTCACAGAGCATGCCGACCTTGATCCAGAACCCGGCCTGGGCGTTGATGGAACGGCCGGAAACCGCGCTGGCGCGGCGCAGGTTGTCGTGCAGCTGGTCGTCGATGTTGACGATGCCCATGGGGGAGGTCTCGGAGGGGAATATACACATTATATACGTTATGTATATCCGACGCGAACATTGCGGGGAGGCAACGTTCTTTGGGTGCTCCCGGTAGGGTCGACCGATGGTCGACTGCACGGAACCGGTCAACGTTCGATGTCGGCATGAACATTGAACGTTGACGTGCTCTCCCGTCAGGCATGTGGCCTTCGCCGCACTGATCACCGTTATCGGCGGTCGACTGTCGTGCGACCCTACCTGCGAACTCGCCGGCATACCGCATCCAGCAACCGCGCGGAATGCCCCGGTAGAGTCGACCGTTGGTCGACTGCACGGAACGGTTCAACGTTCGATGGAGGCATGAACATCGAACGATGACGCGCTTTCCCGTCAGACATATGGCCTTCGCCGCGCCGATCACCGTTATCGGCGGTCGACTGTCGTGCGACCCTACCAAAGCGCCACCATCCGAACCGCCCAAGCCATTCAAGCCATTCAAGCCGTCCAAGCCGTCCAAGCCGTCCAAGTCGTCCAAGTCGTCCCCATCATCCCAACACACACGGGCACGCGATGCGCCCTCACGTCCACGCAGGGTCGGCAGTGAAATCAATCGTCAGCCAGAACTCCCCGCCCCGCGCATCCAGCCGTTCGGCGATCTCATCGCGCAGCGCATCCACGTTGCCGATGCTGCCAATCACGGTATCCGGGTGGGTCAAAATGTGGATCTCCACAAACCGCATCCGACCCATCTTGGCGACATGGCTAGTGAAATCCAGGTAGCCATGCTCGGCCACGAACGCGGTCATGACCGCCTGCACCCGTGCATCCAGCGTATCCGGCGCAACCTGCAACACTTCACGCATCGCCCGCCACGCCCCCCGCAAGGGAACCGGCAGTACCGCCAGACTGATCGCGGCCAGGACCAGTGGATCCAGATAGGGAATCCAGTGCGCGTGATCGCCATCGCGCAGCAACAGCGCAATAGCAAACGCCAGCACCACCGCCAGACTCATCAACCCGCTCAGCAGCCAGGCGCGCACATCCAGCCAGAGCAGCCCGGACTGCAGCCGCTTGGCATACACCCGGACAATGGCGGCCATGCCGAGGTTGCTGACGCACAGCACCAACGCCCACACCAGCGCCGGGCCCGCCTTTACCGTGTGCCCGCCCGTGGTCAGGCCGATGATGGAGTTGGCCAGGGCGTAGATGCAGGCCAGGGCCAGAATCGCTCCACCCAGTGCCTCGACCATGGGTTCCAGGTGCCAGTAGCCATACTGGAAGCGCGGGCTCTCTTCCCGCGCCACCAGCCGCAGCACCGCCAGCGCCACCAGGGTGAGCGCCACGTCCACCAGGCTATAGACGCCGTCAAACAGGATCGCCTGCGACCCGACCAGCAGGCCACCGACGAAGCCGGTGGCGCTCACCGCCACCGTGACCCCGATTGAGAACTTCAGAACCCGCTGCTCGCGTGCTGTATCCATCGCTTGCCGAAGGTCCTGCGCGTGGGCTCAGACCTTCAGCACCTCCACCCGGTAGCTCGGCGCTTCGCCGCTGCGGTCGATGATAAGCCCGTGCACGTCGGACTCGAAACCCGGGAACCGCGCGTTCTGCTCCCGGGCAATCCGCAGTGACTGGATGATGGGTTCATCAGCCGCTCCAAAGCGCTCGCCGGGCATGATGGTCGGAATGCCCGGCGGATACGGCACCAGCATGGTGCCGGCGACGCGCCCACTCAGCGCCTCGATGTCGACCCGCTCGATCTCCCCGCGCACCAGATGGTCATAAGCCTGGGCCGGGGTCATCACCGGCGCGGGCAGGTCCACGTACATCTCGCGCATCACCTTGGCCACCTCGAACTCGCGGTTGAAGTCATGCAGCGCCTGGCACAGGTCACGCAGGCCCCAGCCGGCGTAGATGTCGCCGTAGTCGGCGGCCAGGTCGGGCAAGGCGCGGCTCAGCGGCGCGTTGTGGTCATACAGTTCCTTGAACGCCATCAGCTCGGTGACCAGGGTGCTCCACTTGCCCTTGGTGATGCCCATCGAGAACAGGAACAGCACCGAGTACAGATTGGTCTTCTCCACCGTGATGCCGCGCGTCCACAGGAACTTGCTGAGTACGGCAGCGGGAATGCCGTGCTCGGCCACCTCACCACTGATGGCCAACCCCGGCGTCAACAGGGTGACCTTGATCGGGTCGATCAGCACGTAGTCTTCCACTAGTCCGTCAAACCCGTGCCAGTAAGCATCCGGCTGCAGGTACCATTCCTCGCGCTTGGCCACCAACGGCGCTGGCGCATCACCCTTCGCCAGCGAGCGCTCCAACTTGTCCGGCTGCCACACGCTGAACCACCAGTCGTCCCGGCCCAGGTCATCACGCACGTGCAACATGGCGCGTCGGAACGCAATCGCCTCATCGTGCATTTCCTGGACCAGCGATTCACCGGCCGCGCCCTCCATCATCTTTGAGGCAACGTCGCAGGCCGCAATCACCCCGTAATGCGGGCTGGTGGTGGTATGCATCATGAAGGCTTCATTGAAGCGCTCGGCATCCAGTTCGCGGGTCGCTGCATTGCGTACATGAATCATCGAGGCCTGCGAGAACGCCGCGAGCAGCTTGTGGGTGGAATGGGTGGTGAAAATGATCGCATCCTGCTCACGCGCCTTGCCCTTGGCCATGCCGTAATGGTTCTCGTAGAACGGATGAAAGGCCGCGTAGGCGTACCAGGCCTCGTCGAAATGCAGGAAGTCCACCGCACTGCCGATCTCGTCGGCAATCTTCTCGGCGTTGTAGCACAGCCCATCGTAGGTCGAGTTGGTCACCACCGCGATACGCGGCTTGGAGCCGGCCTGGAACGCCTGGCGGGCCAACGGGTTGGCCGCAATGGCCTGCTGGAGTGCCTGCGGTGTGAACTGATCCAGGCTGATCGGGCCGATGATGCCGTGCGCATTGCGGCTGGCCGTGAAGTACACCGGCACGCCACCGGTCATGATCAGCGCATGCAGCAGGGATTTGTGGCAGTTGCGATCGACGAACACCACATCGCCCCGCCCCACCGTGCCATGCCAGACAATCTTGTTGGCGGTGGAGGTACCGTTGGTGACAAAGAACGTATGGTCCGCACCGAAGTTACGTGCGGCTTCGTTCTCGGCCTCTTTGATCGGGCCACTGTGGTCCAGCAGCGAGCCCAGCTCCGGCACCGAGATGGAAAGATCACTGCGCAGGGTGTTCTTACCGTAAAACTGATGGAACGCGCGTCCCACGGGCGACTTGGTAAACGCCACGCCACCGGCGTGACCGGGGGTATGCCAGGAATAGTTCGACTCCGCCGCGTGATGGATCAACGCCTTGAAGAACGGTGGCAGCAGCGTGTGCATGTAGTCTTCCGCCGCCCGCATCACCTGGCGCGCGATGAAGCTCTTGGTGTCCTCGAACAGGAAAATGTAGCCGTGCACGTACTTCAGCAGCTTGCTGGGCACCTTCTCGATGGTGCGGCGTTCGCCGTACAGGAACACCGGCAGCCCACCCCGGCGCGCACTCTGCTCGCGCAGGAAGCCGAGCAGGCGCTGGAACTCGGTGGGTTCGTCCTCGGTGCCGTCAATGGAAATCAGCACCGCCGAGGCCGCCACGTAGGTGCGCGCGCCGGCCTGGGCGTCGGCCAGGGTCAGGCCGCACAGCACGCGCTGCTCGTTCTTGCGCAGTTCCTCCACCAGCGCGCGGATCAGAATGCCACCGATGCGCGGCGACTCGTAGTCGGCATCGATGACGATGACCGGGTAGTCCAAAGATTTGAAATACACAGCGTTTCTCCTGGGGGCGAACTCACGAAGCCTTCGAAGCATCCAGCGGCGGCAGCTGGCCGCGCTGGCGGCGACGCTCCTCGCTGAAGAACGGGTAGAACACGGTGATGAACAGCACGAACAGGAACGCGTACTGCACGATGCTGCCGGACGACCCGAAGATCGCCCACAGGCAGTACACGACGGTGATGCTGGTCAGGAACCAGAACGCGCCGATATGCACCAGCGTGTGCGAGCGCTCGACCACGAAGTAGCACGCCACGCAGGAGTAGATGTAAGGCAGCAGGGTCAGCACCACCGCCGCCGAGGTGATCACATCGAACTGTGCGGATGCGGTCTCCGAGGTGGAGGTCACCAGCACGGCAATGGTCATCAGCACCGCGACGATCAACACGCCCTTGACCGGCACATCGTCCTTGTTGGTCTTGCTGAAGATGCTGGGGAACAGGCCATCATCGGAGGCGGCCTTGGCACTCTGCGCGGTCAGCAGGATCCAGCCGCCCAGCGATCCGGCGGCGCCCACGAAGGCGCACAGACTGACCAGCGCCCCACCCCACCCGCCCACCGCATTGGCGGCGGCCAGCGCAAACGGCGCATCGGACGTCTGCAGGTCACCATTGGGGACCATGCCCATGATCACCGACGAGCTGGCGATGTAGGCAATGGCCGCCAGAAACACACCCGCCAGCGTGGCCCGGGCCACGTTCTTTTCCGGGTTCTCCACCACGCCCGCCGTGACCGAGGCCGACTCCACGCCGATGAAGGCCCACAAGGTGAGCGCCGCCGCACTGGACACCGCACCGAAGTTGGACTGACCCGACACGTTGTACGCGCCCTTGAAGATCGTCGGGTCGAAGAAGAACCAGCCGAAGATCGCGATGCCCAGGATGGGCACCAGCGCAAAGCTGGTGGTGACCGTCTGCACGCGGCTGACGAAGGCCGGACCGATCACGTTGGCGAAGCTGAGTGCCCATACCAGCGCCAGCACCGCGATGCAGCGCGGAATCGGCTGGGACAGAATTGGGAAGAAGTAACTGAAGTAGCCGACCGCGGCGATTGGAATGGCGACGTTGCCGATCCAGTTGGCGAACCAGTAGATGGTGTTGGTCTGGAAGCCCATGTACGGGCCGAACCAGTCGCGCGCATACGCATAGGGTCCGCCGGCCTTCGGGGCCAGCTTGCCAAGCTTGGCAAACACGAACGCCAGCAGCAATGCACCTGCCGTGGTGATCAGCCAACCCCAGATGGACGCCGTGCCGATCTTGGCCAGGCTGGAAGGCAGCAGAAACACCCCCGAGCCCATCATGTTGCCGGCCACCAGGAAGGTGGCACCGACCACTCCAATCTTCTTCCCCTGCGCCATGACGCTTCTCCTCGGCCGCTACTTGATGAAGTTGTATTGAAGGCTGCCCTGCAGCCGCATCGTGTCGGCGCGTTGGCCGTCCTGTTGCTCCAACTGCCCGTACAGCAGTTCCATGCCCATGGTCCACGAGGGGGCCGGACTCCAGATCAGGTTCAGCACGCCGTAGCGGCTCTGCCGGAAGGCATCGGCGGCCAGCGCATCGTCACGACCGAGGGTGAGCTGGCCGAGCACGAGATTGCTGCGCCACATCGGCGACCAGTAATGGGTATAGCCAACGAAGCCACCCGCCAACGACAGCATCCGCAGCCGACCATCCAGCGCAATGGCCGCGTCCAGTCCCGAGCCGGTCAGGTCGGCGGTGTAGCGGCTCAGGCCCTTGCCACCGAGCACACCGAACAGCAGCAGATCCTGTTCGCCCACACTGGCCGAACCGCTCAACTGCACGCCTCCGCCAAGTTTGCGTTCATCACGCTCGATACCGTCATAGCCGACGCTGCGCGCCACCGCGCCGAGTTGCAGATGCCCCCAGTCGCGCTCCATCCGCGCGGTCACGGTGACATCCGGCAAACGGCTTTCGGCACGCGTGTCATCGGTGGTGCCGGCCAGTTCACTGTCCGGATCTTCGGCGGCAATCGTCAGCGTGTTGCCCTTGCCTATTGCAAAGCTGTGGTGGATGCCCGCCACCAGCAGGTAGCCCGCGCCGCCGGGCCCGGCAAAATCCAGGGTGTCGGGCAGGCTGTCGGCATCCATGAAACTGGAGTAGCCGTAACCGGCGTAGGTGTTGCCCAGCTGCCCGTAGGCGTGGCGCAGACGGAACTGGTAGCTGTCGCTGCTACCGAAGAAGTCGTTCTCCAGATAGAAGCGCAGGTTGCCGCGGCTGGTCGGGCGACGCGCCTCGAAGCTGAAACGGGTCTGCTTGGCATGCAGGTTGAAGTTGCGCATGTCGCGGTGGTCGCTGCCCACCGGGATGGTCGAGGTGATGAACTGGTCCTCATCACCACTGGCACGGGCATCAGCCATCGCATCCAGCTTGGCGTAGCCGCCAATGCGGATCATCGTGTCGGTGTTGGGGATGGCGAAGAAGCCTTTCAGCTCCGGATCGGTGGGACCGGCGGCACTGTCCGGGCGCGAGGCGGCCGTGGACGGATCACTGACGGAATCACGCGGCGGCAGAATCGCCTGCCCGGTGCCGGGTACCTGCGGGGCGCGGGCCAGCGTACTGGTGGGGGCGCTGGCGACCACCGCTGGAGGGCCGGGTGCGATTGCCGGCGCAACGCCCTCTGCCTGTTCCAGCGCCTGCAGGCGCTGTTCCATGGTGGCAAGGGTCTGACGCAGGGCCTGGATGTCCTGACGCAACGCCTGCGCCGAATCCTGCGCGCAGACAGGAAGCGAAACCGCACCCAGCGCAACCGCGAAAGCCCAGACGAAAGCGCGCATGCCATCCTCCGTGAACTGCAGTCAACACTGCCGGTCCACGTGAGCGCACAGCGCTCAGAGGCAGACCGGCAACCCGGTACTGCAACGCAGGATTGTGATGTGCGACACACTGCGTGACAGCGCACGCAGTCCACTCGCCCTCAGGCACCCGCGTGGGATTCCCTCCTCATCCCGGGTGATCTGCCGTTCGCCGGCGGCAGACCAGCGCCTTGAGTAACAAGGCGCTGGTGAGCGCATCGTGAAGTATTACGTTGAAGCGGCTCCGAGCTGATCAGCGCGGGCCCATCACCTTTTCCATGTCCTCGCCCTGCGGCATGCCGCTGACCCGCTGCACCACGCCTTGCGGATCACGGAACAGAATGCCTGGCGTGCCCTGGAAGCCGAGTTCCAGCATCAGGCGCTGGTTGACGTCGAGCTTGTTGGCCAGGGCTGCACTGATCGTGGCCGCCGGCTTGATACCGCCCTTGCTGAAATTGTGCTCGTTTTCGAGGAACACCGCGCTAGGATTGGGCGCGCCCAGAATGGCGGCGGCTTTGGCCGGGCTGTCTTCGCGGATCACGCCGACCATCACGTGGCGAAGCTGCACTTTGCCGCTGTCCACCCACGGCCGTGCGGCTTGCCAGAAGTGGTGACAGTACGGGCAGTTGGCGTCACTGAAGGTGTACACCACGGTGGGCGCATCGGCGCGGCCATCGCGTACCCAGCTGCTGGCATCCAGCTTGGCCCAGATCTTGTCGGACATGGGCTTGGCCACCAGACGATCCAGCGCGGCCTCGCCCACGTCTTCGCCCTTTTCATTGAACAGGCTGCCGACCAGCACATGGGTGCCATCGGCGGTGACATAGGCGGCGGCCGGCTGCTGCCCGCCGACCAGACCCGCAAAGCCACGCAGGCCACCAGGGGCCTCGAATTCACCCATGACCTCAAAGCCGTGCTTCTCAACGCCCTTCAGCACGGCGGGTCGGTCAGTCGCGGCCTTGCCCGGCGTGGCAGGCGACTGCGCCTGACCACTGCCCGCAACAATCATCAACAACGCCGCCAGCAGAGCGGCGTTACGGGCGCGCGGACGCTTCAACATCATGACAACTCCAGAACACGGCAGGCGGGAACAGCCCACAGGGTAGACGGAACGGCGACCGCTGCCCACCATGCGTGCCGCACGCGCGTGCTCAGGCCGCGGAACGCATCGCCTCGCGTTCGGTCTTGGCGGTGGCCGGACGCGCGCGCTCGCGGCGCACGGAGAATATCTGCCTGCGATAGCGCGCCGGCGTGACCCCGACAATGCGCAGGAACAAGCGGCGGAACGCGCTCTGATCGGAGTACCCGACCGTCCAGGACACTTCATCCACCGCCCCACCGGCCTGCAGCAGCTGCTGCGCCTTGGCGATGCGCAGCCGCTGGCAGTAGGCAATGGGGCGCATGCCCGTGGCTTTCAGGAAGCGCCGCTGCAGGGTGCGCGGCTCCAGCCCGGACGCCTCGCAGATGTCCTGCAGCGAGACGCCCCGTGCCGCGATGCTGTGCAGCCAGCGCTGCGCCTTGAGGACGCCGCGGTCGCCGTGAGCGAAGTTTGGGCTGAAGCGCTCCAGATCTTCCTGCACGGCTTTGGGAATGGTCAGCTGCAACTGCTGGATGGCCGCGCTCATGACACTCTGCCCGTAGACACGCGCAAGCAGGCGGAGGCTGAGGTATTTCCAGGCGTCGATGCCGGACGTGGTCATCAGATCGCCGTCGTCCACCAGCGCCCGCTCGCTCGGCAGCCAGCTGGGCACCACCTGGGAGAGCGGCGGGCAGCGGGTCAGCGCCGGCAGGCTGACCGAGCGACCGGTGAGCACCCCGGCCATCGCCAGCATCAGCCCGCCTTCCTCGCAGCCGGCCAGCAGGCTGCCGGCGTCATGGCTGTCGCGCAGCCAGCTGAGCATGCGCTCGTCCGGCTGCGCCAGCGGCCAGGTCGGTTCGTTGCCGGGCACCACGATCACCGCCGGGACGGCGTCGCCGAACAGCTCCGCACCCGCCACCCGCTGCATGCCCGTGCCCCGGGTGGACAGGGTCCAGCGGGTGACCAGCATGCGCGCCCCGGGGCGTCGACCGGCGGCCGCGGTGCGGTTGCAGCGCTGTGCCAGCTCGGACAGCACTGGCGCGGCCTGGCGCAGACTGCCCGGGTACTCGAGCACCCCCACTTCCATCAGGAGGGACGAGGGCTTGGTGGGAGACGACGAAGAGGGGGACGATGCATCCATGGGTCACGCTCCTGGAACGGCGGCACTAGCGGGCTGCTTGGGACGGGGCAAACCCTGTGGAAACAAGGTGTTGCGACGATTGACCTGAGCCTACGGACCACCCTTTGCGCCAGCTATGAAACTTGTTGCAAATCTGGTCCGGTCACGACATCGCCCCACTGCCGGCCAACCCTTGACTCTTGACCAGACTCCAGGGTGCAGACTGGTCCGACGCTCCTCCCGGAACCGCCATGAACATCGGACAACTTGCACGCCAGGCCGGCGTGCCCATCGACACCGTTCGCTACTACGAGCGTCAGCACCTGCTGCCCACCGCACAGCGCAGTGCGGGCGGATATCGGGTCTTCAGCGACACCGACCTGACCCGCCTGCTGTTCATCCGCCGGGCCAAAGCGCTGGGTTTCACGTTGGAGGAGATCGGCGAGTTGCTGGCATTGAGCGACCAGCGCCAGCAGGACGTGGCCAAAGTGCGCGACACCGCGGTGCACCGGCTCGAGGACATCCAGCAACGCATTGACGAGCTGCAACGCATGCATGCAGCGTTGAAACAGCTGGTGGACGCCTGCCCCGGGCACGGTGACAACACCGCCTGTCCGATCCTGGCCGCACTGACGAGGCCGCGCGCATGAGCACCCCTGGAAGCTGCTGCAGCAGCCACCACCACAAGGCCCCCGACACTGCGGTCACTGCCCCGCCCCCGCCGGGCACGCGCTACACCTGCCCGATGGACCCGCAGATCGTGCAGGACGGTCCAGGCACCTGCCCGATCTGCGGCATGGCGCTGGAGCCGATGATGCCCCGCCTGGACGAGGGCGAGCACCCGGAGCTCACCGACTTCCGTCGCCGCTTCTGGTGGAGCCTGCCGCTGAGCGTGGCGGTGATGGCACTGGCGATGCTGGCGATGACGCCGCTGCTGCATGGCCTCTCGCCGGGGCTTCGGGTGTGGCTGGAACTCGCGCTGGCGACCCCGGTGGTGCTGTGGGCTGGCTGGCCGTTCCTGCAGCGCTGGGCGCAGTCGATCGCCAACCGCAGCCCGAACATGTGGACCCTGATCGGCACCGGCGTGATCGCGGCCTATGGCTACAGCGTGGTGGCGACTGTGGCTCCTGGGATCTTCCCGCCGTCGTTCCAGCAGCACGGCCACGTGGGGGTGTACTTCGAAGCCGCCGCAGTGATCATTTCACTTACCCTGCTGGGCCAGTTGATGGAACTGCGTGCCCGCGCGCAGACCTCGGCGGCCATCAAGGGACTGCTCGGACTGGCTCCCAAGACCGCGCGCGTCGTGCGCGACGATGGCCACGAGGAAGATGTGGAACTGGCCACCGTGCAACCCGGCGACCGCCTTCGCGTGCGTCCGGGAGAAAAGGTGCCGGTGGACGGCACGGTACTGGAAGGCCGTTCGAGCGTGGACGAGTCGATGCTCACCGGCGAACCGGTTCCGGTGGCAAAGGCCGCAGGCGACACGGTCATTGGAGCCACGCTCAACGGCACCGGCAGCCTGGTGATCCGTGCCGACCGCATCGGCGATGACAGCATGCTGGCGCAGATCGTGCAGCTGGTCGCCCAGGCACAACGCTCACGTGCGCCGATGCAGCGCCTGGCCGACAAGGTCGCGTACGGGTTTGTCCTGGCCGTGCTGGCGGTGGCGCTGCTCACCCTGCTCGGCTGGGGCCTGTTCGGCCCGGAGCCGTCGTGGACCCACGGCGTGCTCAGCGCGGTGGCGGTGCTGATCATTGCCTGCCCCTGCGCCCTGGGCCTGGCCACGCCGATGACCATCATGGTGGCGACCGGCCGTGCCGCGCAGCAGGGTGTGCTGTTCCGCGATGCCGAAGCGATCGAAGCGCTGCGCAAGGTCGATACGCTGGTGGTCGACAAGACCGGCACGCTCACCGAAGGCCGCCCGGCGTTCCGCAGCGTGCAGGCCACGTCGGCATACCACGACACCGACGTGCTGCGCTGGGCCGCCAGTCTGGACCAGGGCAGCGAACATCCGCTGGCGGCGGCGATCGTGGCCGAGGCACGTGCCCGCGGCCTCGTGCTTTCCACGCCGGACGACTTCGATTCGCTCACCGGCATGGGTGTCCAGGGCCGCGTGGATGGCCATGCGTTGCTGCTGGGCAACGTGTCGCTGATGCACGAACACGGCATCGATCCCACCGCGCTGCACGAGGATGCCGAACGCCTGCGCGCCAGTGGTGCGAGCGTGATGTTGCTGGCGGTGGACAGGCAACTGGCCGGCCTGCTCGCGGTGGCGGACCCGATCAAGTCGTCCACTGCCGAGGCGATCGCGCAGCTGCACGATGCCGGCCTGCGCATTGTGATGGCCACCGGCGATGGCACCGCCACCGCGCGGGCGGTCGCGGCCACGCTCGGCCTGGACGAGGTGCACGGTGAGATGCGCCCAGCCGACAAGGCCGATCTGATCCGCACCCTGCAGGCGCAGGGCCGTACGGTGGCGATGGCCGGCGACGGCATCAACGACGCGCCAGCGCTGGCCAGCGCCAACGTGGGCATTGCGATGGGCAACGGTACCGACGTGGCGATGTCCAGTGCGCAGGTGACCCTGGTCAAGGGCGACCTGCGCGGCATCGTGCGGGCGCGACAGCTGTCCCAAGCCAGCGTGCGCAACATGCGCCAGAACCTCGGCTTTGCCTTCCTTTACAACGGTCTGGGCATTCCGGTCGCGGCTGGCGTGCTGTACCCGCTGGGCATCACGCTGTCACCGATGCTGGCGGCGGTGGCCATGAGCCTGAGCTCGGTATCGGTGATCAGCAACGCCCTGCGTCTGCGCTTCCAGCGCCTGCCCGGCGCAGAGTCAGGGTCGTGATGGAAGTTCATGCGGAACATGAAGCAGTGCGTGCAAATTTCGCTTGCCAAGCGAAATCGCCGTCGCTATAGTTTCGCTCCTCACGACGTGGGGCCATAGCTCAGCTGGGAGAGCGCCTGCATGGCATGCAGGAGGTCAGCGGTTCGATCCCGCTTGGCTCCACCACTTCAATCATTAGGCCGATTGAAGGGTTGTGAAAAAAATTCAAAGTTTCGTGCGTCCCCATCGTCTAGAGGCCTAGGACATCACCCTTTCACGGTGGCGACCGGGGTTCGAATCCCCGTGGGGACGCCAATAACACAACGAACCTCGGCCTTGGCCGGGGTTTTTTGTTGCCAGCTCTACATGCGCGCTGACGGTGAAGATTTTTCACCTCGATGTCACAAAAGACTTGGCGAAAGCGGCATTCACGCGTAGAATTCCGCCTCCAGCATCGTGGGGCCATAGCTCAGCTGGGAGAGCGCCTGCATGGCATGCAGGAGGTCAGCGGTTCGATCCCGCTTGGCTCCACCACTTCGAACCTTAGGCCGTTCGAGGTTGCTGAAACAACTTGATGAGTTACATGCGTCCCCATCGTCTAGAGGCCTAGGACATCACCCTTTCACGGTGGCGACCGGGGTTCGAATCCCCGTGGGGACGCCACTCATCATTGCTGCAAACCTGGCGTGCCAGGTGTTTACGTGGGGCCATAGCTCAGCTGGGAGAGCGCCTGCATGGCATGCAGGAGGTCAGCGGTTCGATCCCGCTTGGCTCCACCACTTCTTCGGACATAGGCCGTCCGCTGGAAGCAAAATTCAAAGTTTCGTGCGTCCCCATCGTCTAGAGGCCTAGGACATCACCCTTTCACGGTGGCGACCGGGGTTCGAATCCCCGTGGGGACGCCAATAACGCAACGGACCCCGGCACTGCCGGGGTTTTTTGTAGGAAATGTTTGCATTTCCTGAAAATGCCGATATGATAGGCGGCTCGCAGCATCACTGTGGGGCCATAGCTCAGCTGGGAGAGCGCCTGCATGGCATGCAGGAGGTCAGCGGTTCGATCCCGCTTGGCTCCACCACTTCAATCATTAGGCCGATTGAAGTGCTCAAAAAATTAAAAGTTTCGTGCGTCCCCATCGTCTAGAGGCCTAGGACATCACCCTTTCACGGTGGCGACCGGGGTTCGAATCCCCGTGGGGACGCCAATAACACAACGAACCCCGGCCCTGCCGGGGTTTTTTGTTAGCCTGAAGCGCATGTGCTATTCCGCCCAGATCCGCGCCGATTACACCAAGCTGGTCCGCGAATACGGCGCAGTGATGTCGCTGGATGAATTCGCCCAACTCTACGCGCACGACCCGGGCAAGCAGCGACCCAAAACCCCCAAGGCCATGGACGATGGCTTTGCCGGTGCTCGTACGCCTGTCGGCCAGGACATCGTGGCCAAAATCCAGCAGTGGCATGCCGAAGAGATGCAGACCCTGGACGAGGAACTGCGCGTGCAGAGCGCCCGCCTCCGGGCCGCCGAAGAGGCCCTCGCCCACCGCCCCACCCAGAAGGCGCGCAACGAAGCGCGCATCGCGGAAAACAGGATCGAGCGTGCCCGAGCTCGCCTCGACGACCTGCACCGCACCAGCCTGCTGCCACGCGACAGCCGGATCTTCCCCGGGGTGTATGCGCCGGTGATCGTGTCCGAGCAGGGCCAGCGGGTGATCAAGCCGATGCGCTACCAGTGCCGGCTGGCCGGCAAGCCGGCGCGCAACGACGCGCTGTATCCCGGCACCTACAACGCCCGTCGCGACAGTCTTGAGGCGTACTGGAAGAATGCGTTCGGCCACACCCACGGGGTGGTCGTGGTGCAGTCGTTCTATGAGTATGTTCCCCGCCACGCGCTGGAACATCGCGCCCTGGCCGCCGGCGAGAAAGCCGAAAGCGTCGTTCTGGAGTTCGCCCCGCAACCGCCCCGCGACCTGCTGATCGCCTGCCTGTGGTCGGAATGGGAGGGGCCGGAAGGACGTTTGCTTTCGTTTGCGGCGATCAGTGACGAGCCGCCAGTGGAAGTTGCCGCTGCCGGACATGACCGCTGCATCGTGCCGATCCGTCCTGCGAACCTGGACGCGTGGTTGAACCCGGATCCGAACGACCTGGCCAGCCTGTATCGGATTCTCGATGACCGCGAGCCGGTGCATCTGGAATTTGCAGAGTCGGCGTAGAGCCACGCCTTGCGTGGCTTCGACCCACCTCGCAGCCACGCAAGGCGTGGCTCTAC